>JAJRXH010000592.1 GCA_024276395.1 archaeon | reverse complement strand
CCCCTGGTCACGGGTGTTTTCTCTCTTTTTTATCTTCAGTTTTTCTGATCATCCCGATGTTTCTGTCACGCGTGGGTTCAAGGTCGTGTCATCACGTTAATTGCTTCGTGAGGACCTCTCCCCGTGATGCGAGGATAAAACACGAGGTCTCGTGGGATTACCCCTGGTCACGGGTGTTTTCTCTCTTTTATCTTCCGTTTTTTCAGTCACGCCATCACGTCGGCAATTCGTGATCTTCGAGTCTTGTCAACGCTTCATTCGTGTTGCAGTTGTCGTTTCTCGTGCAGTGAGGTAAACACGAGATCTCGTGGGATTACCCCTGGTCACGGGTGTTTTTTTCATTTTTTCTCATTTTTTGATCAAGAAAATGCTGATGGGCGTGCAAAATTGGATCTTTTTCGCTCCAGCCTGTAATGCCCATTGTTTCAAATCACTTTCATAAAAGAAGCCTCGTGCTTCACGAACAACCAGGAAATGAAGATTATTGTAGCGGTTTGCCCTTGGATAAAAGTTTTCCGTTCCAAACACGATTCCACCAGGCTTAGTCACTCGTAGCATTTCTCTGACCGCATTTTTGGCATCTGTCCAATGAAGAACTTGAGAAGCATACACAACATCAAAAGTCTCGTCTTCAAAGGGGATTTCTAGAACGGAGCCCTTCTTGAATTCAGGAAAGGTTGATGAGTATCTTTCCAACTCGACCTTAGACAAGGGGAGGTGTTTCATCAAGTGACGATGAAACTCTTCTTTAGCAATGACAAGCAAGTTTTCATCAGGATCTAATCCAATGATGTGAATGTCAGCATCATTCTTTCGGATGGAACCTTTCTTGAAGTAATAGGACCAGATGGCAGCGGTTCCATGGCCATTGGCACATCCAACATCCAAGAAATTTCCCCTGCGGCTAAGTGCTCTAGAAAAAGCAAAGGCCGCACGTCTGATTTGTTCATACAGTTTATCGGTGAGCACATCATCCCAGTTAAATAAATTAATGCCACTGGAAAAGTCAATGTAGTTACTTTTCAGGCGTTCAGGAATGGCTTGAGCATGTAGTTTCCATATTTCTACCATGGATTCGGTGAATATTCTTGGAATGACCCAGCCTTCATCTAACGGTGGAATGAACTGGTACTTTTCGTCATTCAGTCGTTGAATCGTACCATCAGAAACTAAAGTGTCAAGCACTTCCTTTAGGAACGTTCCATCTTGGTACTCAAAATGCTCGAGCATCTCTTGAGCAGTACGGGGAACTGACAAGAATTCAAACCACCCTTCTTCCTTGAGAATTCGAATCACGTTACCACGAAAGAAGAGATTCAACTCCTTTCTAAGATGCGTGACATTTCCCAGTTTTAATAACTCCATCCAGGCCTTGATGCAATTTAGCATGTTTTCTTCACCTTTCATATCTAGTTTGGACTCATTTCAAGCAGTTTTCTTCGATTGATAAAGTCAACAGCTTCAAGAATTTCCCTAAAGTAGCACGAATATGCTGGATCTTGAAGCATTTCGATGATTGATGTTTCTTCAGACAAGTAATGCTCAAAAAATCCACTTAATTGAGGGAATTCACGTTGTAATCGCTTGATGATTAGAGGCAAGTACTTTGGATAGCGAATTTTTACCCTAACATGTAACAAGTGATCGGTCACCATTCGAACCAAGTCGTGAACATCGGAGGCGTTGATTCCAGGGCAATTAAGGATCGAAAGAAGAGCATTGAATGCTTCTCTCACGGGTAGTTCACTTAAAGCTCTTTTTTCATCCTCTTTCTGTAGCGTGAGTAATTCTCGAAACAACGAATCAATCACGCCGAGAGATACAGAACGTTGAGACGAAAAAGCGAGGATGAAAGCGAGACCATCTTGAATCCAGACATGAAGTTCCATATGAAGTTCCACGTGATTCAAGGAAATTTTTATCGCGTGAAGTGTCCTCTCAGGTAACAATTTCATCTTTTTCAAGTTCTGAGAAAGGCGACAAGCCAGAT
>JAJRXH010000591.1 GCA_024276395.1 archaeon | reverse complement strand
GGTAAGATCCATGCCAATTGTGAGCGGACGTGGGGTGATTTATCCTTGAGGAAATCATCAAGTAACTTATCCACGAAATAGCCATTGGAGGATAGTGTTGGCAGTAGGCGAATGGCATTAGTACGAATGATTTCATCATCATACTGCAATAGAGCGAGGGCTGTATCTTTCATTGACTCAAAATAGGTTGGCAACAAGTTGACTACGACTCTTGTACAAGCGACCTTGAATTCCATTGGATCTGAAAGATTCAAGGATACTTTTACGGCGTTGCACACGTTAATACCATTATTAGAGAGGTATAACATGAACTTGCCAGCGAGATCGCGTAACAATCGTTTAGGTTCTGAAATAATCCTCACAATGAAAGGATTCATATCTAGTTTGTCATGAGGTAATTCAGAGAGCATTTTGATGCATTTGACTTTTATGTCTATGTTACGGTTCATTAGTGCATCAAAAGTGGGATATACTAGCTCGGGACGGAAATGTGCAATGGCTGGAAGACACCAGAGCACTCTTGAGGCGACTTCGTCTTCTGGATCATTAGCTAGAGCAAATAGCCACTTGTCGATGTGATATCCATGATAAACTAATGAATCTAGAGAGCGCGCAAAAGCCAGACGAATGTCTGACGATGAATGTTTTGCTAAGATGGGAATTAACTCAGTGATGTCTATTTTTGAAGCAGTAATGTCGATGAGACACCAAGCAATCTGTTCTAACCTTTCCACCTCGCTGGCATCCTTGACAAGTCTAGTGATTTCGTTACATTGGAGTTTCTTTTCGTCAGATTTATCATGAATTACAGGATGCACTTTTAATGACTTGCTGCAAGCTGGACAATTCTCACGGGTGGTCCAAAACATCGTTTAACGTCCCATTCGTCCTTTTACTCATATCCATTGTCATTCTCCGGCCGATTTCATAAAAAGGTATCGTGATTTATATGGTCTATCTCGGAATGTCATCACGTTAATACCGGAACATCTTAATATTGCGGCTTGAATGAGTATCTTGGAGAATCACTAATGGAGTCGTGGCATCTGGATGATTTTTGCTCTGGGGACGCCGATTAACGTCAAGTTCAAGCCTTGGGTCATATCTGGGATGTTAAAGCCAGATGCGCTGATGATCTCTGTCGTTGATTTCTTGCGGTCATCTAAATTATATCGAAAGGTCTTGAAAAGGGGAATTAGAGATGTTTTAGAGTGGGATGGTCTCATTGTTTGTGATTCTGGCGCATTTACTGCTATTAATAGCAAAAAACGAGTTAAACTGACAGTTAAAACGGTGAAAACCATTTATCGGGAGTTTTTTTCTGAAGACGATTCTATCATCAAGATAAGTCTTGATTTTCCGACAGAAGCAATTTTTGAAAATTATAAAGAGTTGGAACCATTGAATGTGCATCCAGCCATTCCTCATGATCGAATGGACATCTTAGAGGAAATAATTAATTATAAAGATGATCAAGAGTGGATTTTCATTGGAAGGCTTGTCCCCTTGATGAGAAGTGGTCGTAACCAGCTTGACCGACTGAAAAATAGAATGGATGTGATTAAAAGCGTCATGTTATCGTTTTATTCAGAGAAAACTAGACCGAAACTTTGGACATTGGGATTAGGAGCCCCAAGTTTCTTGGAATATCTAATTAAATCAGTTGATGGGGCTGATTCGAGTCGGTGGCGTGTTAGTGGGTCTAACATGATTATGTTGCCTAGTGGGGGTGAGAGAGGTGTAGGTAATCGAACAAAGTGGATGGCAACTCACAAGCGAATTCAGAATGGCGAAGAAAAAATGCAAGTTTTGAAGATATTGCGCGAGATATATGATGGATGTGATGCTCTCTTCAAGCACGTGACTCGACTTTCCAAGTTAGAGCACGTGACCGTTGAATGGCTCGATGGAGCTTCTCAAGAACTTCGACAATAATTGT
>JAJRXH010000590.1 GCA_024276395.1 archaeon | reverse complement strand
TAAACGTGCGGGGGGCCTTCCACTGCTGAATGATCCTGGTTATGAGCAAGCCAAGCACGATTACCTCGAGGGCAGCTAGAAAACAGTCGTAATATCGCTCATCACACACACCACGATGCGATTTCTGAGGTACCTTAATAAAAGATGATACCACAGAGGTAGCTTGAAAGGTATCAGAGCGTGTTGGTGCGTCCACTTGATTGTTTGACATCATTTCTCGTGATGATGATGAAGGATAATAACAACATTGATTATGGAGAATTTCCACCAATGCAGTATGACATTCCACGATTGCTAGATCATTTTATCGAGTATACTTGTTATCTTTTAGCAGAATGGGGATTTGACTGGTGGGAGGGTACAAGTCAGACAGGTGCTACCGTACCTTGGATTATTGAATTCCAAAAAAGAAAGATCATCCCGACCAGCGACTTAGATAGCAAGGGAATGATGAAAAGCAATTTTCATAATGACGTTGCCGAAGAGAACGTCTATCGGATAGATTTGAAGACAGTATTTAATAAAAGGATGTTTCAGAGCCTTTCAGAAATTAGGGAATTTGTTCCGAGTTTTCTCAGGCACTTCATTTGGGGCACGCAAAAACACCAGGATTATTTTTGGAGAAAAATTGGATTAGGCGGTTCATCAAGGCAAGATGATGAATATTGTGAGACCTATCTTCAAGTTAAAGTTGTAGATGATCGCACGCTCCGGGAAATGGTGGAAAAAAGTCCTCTTTTTGAGAGAAACATTCCGCCTCAGTATCATCGGTTAGTTGACAGAAAAATCATCAATGAATGTCGAGACTATCAGTTTCCTATCCACGATGTGAATGATTTCGATCAAGAGGATGCATTCTTCTCGCCAGAAGATCGGGTTCTTCTCGAATTAGCGTCTTTCGTGCTCGAAAGAAAGGAAAACTTGAACCTTTTATGGGGAGTTGGATGTGAATACTCTTATAATAAGGTGAAAAGAGATCCCTTGTTTCCCTTGCTTCCATTAAAGAGATCCATTCTGAAAGAGGCTTGGTACCAAGACCTTGAGAAAAGGTGGTTTAAGGTTGCTTGTTTTAGCCTATGGAATGATCAAGTTTTGATTTTAGCTGATGATAGTCAGTCGTTAGCTGAACTTTATATGATGGAATCTCGATTTCTTTCTTATCTTCTGTCCATTCTTGGAGGAAGATGCCCTTTCGGACCATATTTCGTGGGATTGCTTAACGAATCTAGTTTGGTCATCATTCGACGTGCCCTTCCAGATGGTAGTCTCATCTCCAAGGAAGCTTGCTTGACGTTCTTTCGAAGACTTGGGTATTTCATCAAGAATGGAAAGATCCCCATGGTTTTCGGAAAGTGTGATCTTTATCTTTGTCATGATGGGATGTTTTTTGAGTGGAAAGAACGAGATCTCTTGGCTAGTCTCATTCCTAACTTTGAATTAGTAGGTGTTGAAGATCTTTCAACTATCAGCGTTTCTCCGTCGGCTCTAGAACATCTTTATCGGCATTACCATAAAATGATGAAGGAGGTGGATGAGGAGCCAATTTCCATTCCAGAGAACCATGAAACGTTACTTGATTTCTTTGACGAAAGAAATCCCTTCAGTTGGCGTTATTTTGATCAGTGGTTTCGACAAATTTCGTCATTATCCCCAGAAATTGAACGATTACTTCGTGATTTTAATATGCACATCGAGGATTTGCCAATTCTTTTGGATTATTTTCCTGAAAATCCTCTGGAAGATGTGGATGTCCCCATCTTTTGGGCCTTTTCTTTCCAATATGCCATTCGGATGGGTGATGACGAGACAAGATATGTCTCTCTTGAAGATTTGTGGAGTGGCTTTTATCGAGTACAAGACTTGAGAAAGTTTCAGTTGGCCTTGATCTTGGCACAAAAACTCTTGGTAAAAGCCTTGAACTTGGATTATGACGACATTAAGATGGATTTTCAAATACCAGCCGTGTTAAAAATAACAGTTCCTAGAGAGGAGCTTAATCAGATGATGATGGCCCTGCAAAAAATTAATCCTTTCGATTTTCAACTTGGAAGCTCAGATGCGTCAGAAATCATTCATCGTCTCCAGCGAATGTATGAAGATTTGACTCCTTTTTGGAGGAAAGTCTTGGATCACATCGATGCCTTGTTGCAGCATTAAACTAGTCAACATTTTCATTTTCAGAGTGAAAGAAGAATCGTTCCCTTCAACGAGTAATTATTTCATTGAAGGGGATGTCACGGTATGACTTCTTTTTTCATTTAATTTGAAAGAGAATGGTTAAGAAATCTTTCATTTCTTCATGTGGGACTACTTGGACGCGTGATAACTTAGTGTGATCTTTCATTGAAGTATTATTTCGGTTGATGGCCTTTTTCGTCTTCTTTGAAAGTTAGAGAATGCTTTTAATTGTGAAGTCATTGGTGATCACATGGACAACCACGTGCATGGAAGGAGAAAAAACAGATGAAATTTTTAGGTAAGACAAAAGTTGAACGCAAGGGCATTCATCTACCAGAAAAGGTCCTTGATTTTTTATTGGTTGACGATGGTGATGAATTGTTCTTTTATGAAAAAGACGGAATGTTAATGATAACTCGGTTTCCAATAGAAGAAACAGCTGATGTAGAAATTGACGATCTTGGAAAAGACACGCACGTTGATGCCTCTCGGCCTACCAAGGATCCCCTTGCTAACCTATTTAAAGGATTTCTTGGAGTAGATTCAAGTAGTCTCGAGGATGTTACCAGGGCAATGGAGCAGTTTTTGGGACCTCTGGTGGGAAACATCTCGCAGATGATGAAACAATTCCAAGAGAGTCTCAAGGAGGATTTGAATGATCGATCATCTTTACCAGATGATGAGATCCCAGTTATTGGTGAAGAAGTAGAAGATGAGCCGGAATGGATTGAAGATCCAGGTATTGAAGAAGATGAAGAAACACGTTTTAGGATTAGCATCATCGATGAGGATGACAATGATGAAGATTCGGGTGACCTTGCTACTGATGATGATTGGCGTTAATTTTTTCACTCACGATCGGTGAATGTATTAATAAATTGAGATGCAATCCATTGTTAACTTGATTAGCAAGTGTTTGTCTCGTGCTGGAATTGATTTATCTATTAATTTTGTGAGTAGTAGGTCATTTTAAATACTATGATATTGAAGAAAACATGTCGATGATCATGAAAAAATATGTTGTAGGAGTGAAATGAGATGGTAACAGTAGATGAACTCCTAGTAGAAATAGATAGAAATATGAAAGAATGGAAACAATCCTTTTCTGAGCGTTATCAGCTATTGAATCAAGACCTTCAATCTTTAAAGGATGCGATGTCAAAAATCAAGGAAGAGCAGAAGAAGTTGGATCAAAAAAGAGCTGATTTACAAGAGAAAAAGGCGAAGCTTGCCAAAGAAGTAGAAAATGCCACGAAGAAACTTCAAAATCTCCAATCTGAAGAAGATTCCTTGGTTTCTCAGCTGGCAACTCTTAATTCTCAAGTAACACAACTTGAAACCGAAATATCGGACTTGGAACATCAAATATCAACGTTAACTGAGAAAATATTTGAGTTGGAAGAGAATAAAAAGAAATTAGAAGAAAAAAAGGAAAATCTTGCCAAGCAAATCAAAGCTGCTGAGGCGATGCTGCCTCAGGCTACGCAAGACATCGAAGTCAAGATTAGACGTGCGAAAAAAGAATTAGAACGCCGTGAGTTCATGTACAAG
>JAJRXH010000589.1 GCA_024276395.1 archaeon | reverse complement strand
CAAACCCATTGCCAGTGACTTGGGGAAACCTGACTTGTATGGAAGACCAATGCGCATTACTACTCGTGCCATGGCTGATAACCTTGCATCAGCGTCTCAAGTATTAATGGGTGAATCTGGAGAAAGTATTCCCTTTGTTCTCATTCGTGGTGCTGGTGTTGAGCTGGTGACAGAAGAGATAGATTTATCGAAAGATTTACTGATATCACCATCAGAATGTCTGTATTTTAGTAACGCTCTTACAGTCAATCCCAAGACACAAGAACTATTGGCCAGAATGAAAGAAGAAGGAGTGAAATATGAATGATTACCTCACAACAAGCCTTCAATTTTGGCGATATAGTTATTAGTCATGAACATCCAGTAAGAATTGTCGGCATTCTAAACGTTTCTCCGGAATCTTTTTTCAAAGATGTTGTAGCTAAAGATCCAGAGAAAATAGTCGAACGGGCACGTTATTTGATAGAGAGTGGTGCAGACATCATTGATGTTGGTGGTCAATCAACAGCGCCGCCTTCCATTTATGGAAAGGACACGAGAGTTCCGCCAGATGTTGAAAGACAACGGATCGAGGTTGCTCTTAGAGCATTAAATGATGCAGGCATATCAGCTCCCGTGTCGGTGGACACCCAAAATTCCTTGGTAGCCGAGACCGCCTTGTCTCTAGATGCACGAATCATCAATGACATCAGCGGACTCAAGGCGGATTCACGAATGACTCATGTGTTGTCAGAATATTCGGATGTAGGAGTCATTCTCATGGCTGCACGACATAAACCTGGTGACTGCCATGATTTACAGTCCATTAAACTTGAATTATTGAAGAGTGTTGAATTAGCCAAGAACGCTGGCATCTCGGAACGTTCCATTGTCATTGATCCTGCCATTGGTTCTTGGGATGGAAGACCCCATCACGTGGATCTTATGATTCTGAGATATTTGGATCAAATAACGGCGTTACCATATCCAGTTTTGGTGAGTATCTCAAGAAAGAGTCTCATTCCACGAGTTCTTGGTGTTGACGTGCCTCCCATTGAGCGATTACCTGGAACCTTGGCGTTAACCGGAATTGCCATAGAAAAAGGAGCGTTGCTCGTGAGATGTTATGACCCAAAACCCACTCTTCAAGCTGTGAGAATGGCTGAGGCTGTAAGAAATTATTCATCAAAATGAAAAATGTTTTTTACTCTTTCATTTCTTTTTAGAAAATCCTAATCTTTGGAGAAAGAGAGAGATGTGTTCTTGCACTTGGGGCCATGCTTTAGCAAAATAATCGAAATGAGCACAGTCTCGGATGGTCTGAAAGTAGATATTGTTGATGTTTCTCGTGAATGGTTGGTTTTTCTTGGCTGGAAATGGTTCATCCTGGTCCCCTAGTAATGACAATATCGGGATTTCGGATTGCTTGAGGACCTCTAGGTTTGGCAGTAAAGGAGTGTCAAGATGATACCAGTCAGCCATGGAAATAATTAGATCATTCCAATTGCGATGTGCCCGTAACATAGCATCTTTCCATCCTACAGATTCAAAAAATGAATCAGAAAAAAACATCCGGATGAGTTCCCTTTCTTCCTCATCTAGAGCGAAACCAGTCCCCAGGGTGATGATGAAGGTTGGTTGTTTCTGCTGTTGCTCTAAATATTTGAAGGCAAGAGAACCTCCAAGACTGTAACCAATGAGTGCCATTTCATTCCAATTTTGGGCGATTTGTTTCATTTCATTAGTGAATGTAGATATTAATTCATTTACCATCACTTTCTTCTTAAAGGGGCTTTCTCCGTGTCCTGGAAGCTCTAAACTAACAACATTAAAGGGAAATTGTTCTAATAGAATAACTAAGGGATGATTCTTACTAAAATACAGTTGAGTCGAGCCATGCAGCAAGAAAACCGTGAGAATTGAGTTTTCATCTTTTTTGTGAACAATGGCACGCATGTGATGAGCCTCTACTTGTTGATTCGTGAAATCTTGACTAAATTCTCTATTAATTTCTCTATTTTTTCGTAAATTTTTTTGTTAACGATGGTGTCTTTACTAAAGTCATCCTCGTAGGCATGAATGGTTGGTTGGATCGGAATGGCACTTACTTCAAATGAAAGAATCTTCATAAGGTCTGCTGAAGCAAGATAGGATCTTATTCCTCCTGAAATGCATGCAACACCAAAGGGTTTCTCCTTCATTGCACCGCTTACAATATCAAGGAAGTTTTTCAAGGGGCCGGATACACTATATTGATAGACGGGCATCCCAATGATATAGCCATCAGCGTCTTTAAGTAATTGATACGCCTGTTTTAAGTCGTCATTATATTCTTCTAATGGTCTTCCATCACAGAATTCCAGCTTAATGGAAGCAAGGTCAATAGTATCGTGTAGAATTTGCTTTTCTGATAACGATCTTGCTATTTCATTGATGATTAAGACTGTTCTCGAATTTTTTCCAAGGCTTCCTTGAATGAGGACAATTTTTATCTCTCTCTCATTATTGTTCATTTTGTCATCACCGAGGTTTTCAACTATCTAATAGTTTACCTGCTCATTATTTTTTCTACAGAGGCAACAATCTAGCAATGATTCATTCTAGGTAGATCTTTCATTTTTTCTGAATAGTGCGATGAAAAAGTTGTCAGTATCATGAAGGTGTCGGAATGTTCTCTTTCCGAATTCGGAAGGAATGCTCCATTCATTGTTAAGGTCAAAAGACACAAGTTCAAGGCGATTAAGAAATTTTTTGATCAAGTATTCTCCTTCTTCTTTCAATACTGAACAGACAGAATATACACCTATACCTCCTTTTTTCAAGATGCGCAAGGCTTCATTTAGGAGTTTCTCTTGAAGAGTAGTAATGAATTTCAAGTTTACTTGATGCCAACGATGATCTGGATATTTTGCGAGAATCCCTGTTGATGAGCAGGGAGCATCCAACAGGATTTTGTCTGCACACTCATTTCTCATCGGAAGAGAGATGCTATCAGCATGGAGCAACTGTGCTTTCGTTCCATTTTCCGTGAGCCATTGTTTCAGCGTTTTTTGCCACATCATCGCTATTTGCAGTCTTTTCTTATTGTATTCACAGCCGATGATGTATGAATTCTTGGCGTGTTCTAAAATTAAGGTATATTTTTGCCCAGGGCCAGCAGTCAAGTCAATGACTACTTCATTTTTTATTGGAAAGAGAAGTGAGGGGATTAGTGCAGATGCCTTGTCTTGAATTACGCCGCAACTCGGAATGTACTTTTGGAGAACTGCATTAATTTGGTTGTTAAAGTTCGTGACTTCAAGCATGATTAGATGTGTTTGATCATTGTTACCAGCTGATGGAAATGATAAGTGGTGTTTTTTCACGTTTTTGTCAGCATCTGGTAATTCATTCATTATTTCATCTATGATTTCTGAGTGAGACGCTCTTAATCTGAAATATCTTCTTATCTGTCTGTTTTCTGCAGTTAAAAAATCTTGAACTAATTTTTTACCGTGCTGATCAAGCAACTTTTCTATTAGCCATTTAGGAAAATTGTACTTGACGCTGTACTCAGTAATGATTCCAGTTGTTCTGATTTCATCTTCGATGATGTTGAGGTCTAGAAGCTGAAGCCGCTTGATGATGTGATCAAGAGCTATTTTTTCTTTCGTACTCAGAAGAATGTCATTTTGTCGGAGTAAGACACGCATGAGTTTTTTTATTTGTGTGTTAGAGGGGGATGATTGTTGATAACGTTCTTCCGTGACAAGGAAAGTAATGAATACTAAAAGATGATGTAAAATTAAATTTGTAGTGATTTTGTCACGTAAAAAGACAGGTACATTTTCCATTGCCATTTCAAGGTAATGTTCAAGTCTTCCACGTCTTTTTGCTATTTCGAGGACTAGATGGTAGGCAGACTGCACATCTTTATTGGAAACCTTGGGTTGTTGCTTGATTATTAATTGAAAGGCATTTCTAATTGATGTTTTTGTTTTTTCAGCTGCCGTGAGTACTTTGATGGCAAGTTGGGCAGCTCTCAAGCGGATTGGTGTTGGTCTTGGTTGTGAATCATCATTCATCTATCTCACGTGTGAGAAGGTCTTTGAAATTAAAAGATATGATAGAAGATCGTGGTTTGTAATGACAAATTCGTCTATTCAAGTTTCTTTATTTAGTAGCACTCAATTACCTCTACGAAGAATTACATCAAAGAAGATGCTTGGTAGGTATTATACGTGAAAAAAGAGATGATTAAGGAGGAAGATCGGAGATGCTGGTTGTTGGGTTTAGAAAAAACGTTTCATAGGCGGATTTTGAGTGATATGGCTCCGTCTTCTTCGCACGAAACTACGCAGTCCATGCACATGATGCAAGCTTCGGAACGGAGATGGTTTGCATCGTCAAGATTGTTAAGGATGCGCACGCCCATTGGACACACATCTTCACATTTTCCACAATCTGTACACTTGATGGGGTCAACACTAATGCCAATAAGGCTGTGCTTTCCTATTCTTCCCATGATTATTCCAGTTGGACATAAATACCGACAATAAGTTCGGGGGATGTACAGTGTGATGAAGATGATGATTAAAAGAATGAGGATTTTGATCCAAAACAAAAGTCGCCCGAAGATGGCATCAATGGAAAGAGGCCATCCTCCATGGATGATGTAGAGAGGTATGGTTAGAAAGAGAGTGACTACTGGACTGAGGACAGAGTAAGGATCCGAAACAAAATCACCAAATCCTTGAATGGTCTTTTCTGGATCACCGAATATCATCTGAGAACCAATGAATGCGGCAACAATGATGAAAACCACGGTGAGAAATTCACCGAAGTGTCTCCCGTCCTTGTTCGATTCTTCTGTTGGCTCGTATTTTTCCGTTGGAATGAATCCTACTAAGTCTTGAACGAGTCCAAACGGACAAAACCATCCGCAGAAAGCTCTTCCCACGAGGCCACCGATGATGAAGAAGATTGCTAGTGGCAGAAAGGGAATTAGCGCTGAGGTGAGCATGTGCTGCATCACGTAAAATGCGCCCTCGGATGTTGACCATGGTGTCTGCGGCGCTTCAACTGGTAATATGAGCCAGGTCTGGGCAAAGTTAAAGATGGCAAGGTTAAACAAGAATAATGACAGACCTTGCGTGAAGATTCTTAATAATCGTAATTTTGTTGGCCTTGTTCGTAAGTTTTTTTCCCATGGCAAGCGAATACACCTTTAGTCCTTGATTATTAATGATGAGAGGTGATGATCAGAGGAGTAGAACATCAATTTTTTGTTTTCATTTAAATGATTTCAGAAAGGATGAAAAAAAATTCCAGTTTTGGTGCTTCAGCTTTCATGCTGGTTGTTATTTCTTTAAAAATGTCCTGTATCTGATCAATTTGATTAAAATATAATCCCAAGAACAAGCACATGAAACCTAGGGTAAGATAAATGACCATTTTTATGTTGGAACGCACAGTTTGGCCTCCTTGTTTAGCCGACGATTCTGTTGCTTCAAGGGTAAAGTTAATTCCACCACAACAGCCTCCAGTATCATTAAATAACGTCTTCTATAAATGACCGTGGTGGACGGCACGAACGAATGAATGTGGATGAAAGTAAGGATAGAGATCAGAATCCCCAGTCACGAGAAATTTTCAGACCTTTTCGGATTTTGTAAAATTTTCTTGCTGTTTTGATGCTTCGAGGTCTCGATAGGATTTTTAGAATCATTTTGAACATTTCCCAACTAGAAACTGTGGTGATGTCAAAGCCGTCTAGTAACCTTCCAATCATATTTAATTCTTCGTTTGAGATCTCGTAATAGAGGATTTCATGGCCGCGATAAATGGCTGGATCGGCATAGGGCATCTGTTTCCACTTTTCTTGATATCTCTTGAGGAACTGTTCGGAGAAATCTCCAGCTTCATGTGCTTCCACGGCAGTTTCTCCAGCGAGTTGGCCAGTATGAATGGCAATGGCAATGCCGCCATAGAAAATGGAATTTGCAAAACCGGCACAATCGCCGCAGGCAATGTACCTACTAGTGTAGCTTTTTTCTACGGGACCAGATGCTGGAATTATTCCAGCAATGCGATCTTTGATTTTCTTTCCCTTGAGGCCGGGGATGGATTTCTGCACTTTCCGGAAGAATTGATCTATGATCTCACGGGGTTTCTTCCGGAAATCTACGACGATTCCGATGTTCGTATCATTTTTTTTGGGGAAAATCCATCCATATCCCATCGGGGTAAGGTTATGATCAAAATAAAAATCCAAGCCATCGCTGTGCACGCCTTCCACGTTGTGTTGGACACCTTGAATGTATTTTCGTGGGCCTTCCAATCCAGCAAGTTTGAGTGAACGTGCTGCGGGCCCATCACCTCCAGTAACAAGATTGGCATGATATTTTATGGTTTTTTTTGTCTCATTTTGGTAACACGTAACCTCCACGTGATTGTCCGTGAATTTTAGATTTTTCATGCTGGTATTTAGAGCAATTCCGGCACCAGCTTCATGGGCAAGATGTGCCATTGTTTTATCGAAACGAGGACGACTGATGACAAGCGTGTCGAGATGTGAAATGAAAACACCACCATCGCCCATGAAAAACCGCTGTATTTTTAGTTCACGTTCAATGAAAGAGCCTATTTGATTTTGATTGCCAACAACTTGAGGATCCCCAAGAAACATTGGTTGTTCTTTTGGCATGTTTTTTAGTTCGAGATATTTTTCTACGGAGATACCTTCGCCGCAGGCTAATGGTAGTCCAATTTCTCCGTGCTCTTCGATTAAAAGGGTCCGCAGTCCACCCTCGGCAGCTGAACGCGCTGCAGAGAGTCCAGCTGGTCCACCACCAATGACGATTACATCGTACTTACCTGAATCTTCCATCAAAGGTCACCAATCTTTGATTCACTTCACGTGAGCAACTCCTAGGAAGTTATATAAAAACATCGTGTTGTAGCATGAAAAATGATAAAAAAATACACGAGATGGAGTAAGGTAGGTGAAGTTTTCGGATGACTGATAAGAACGAGTCGAAAAAGGGAAAAAAACGGCAGCAAAAACTGATTTCTTTGGGAAGAGCACATCAAGTCGTGGGTAAGGCCGTGATTATCGAGCTAGCATCAGCGAATTTGCCTCCATTAGATAGCATTGTTCTCCTCAATGATGAACAGCAAGTGGGCCCTATTGTTGATTTTATTGGCTCTGTCAAGCATCCTTGGGCAGTGGCTGTTAACAAGAAGGGAGTGAAGATACCAATAGGTGTTAAAGTAAAGGCAAAACCTCCCATGTCAAAAAAATCTTTCAAAAAGAAAAAGAAAGGCCATCCTGACAGAAAAAGAAGCCGTTCAAAAACGGGAAAGAAACATTCAACCTCACGACGGTGATTGTTGATTCTAGTTTTTGGGTCAAGGTGCCACGATGTTAGGAGGCCTTGCTCTTCTTTCTGGTTAAAAGTTGCTGAAGCTTGTATTTTGAAATGTTTTCTAAATCGGCAATGCTTAGGATGACGATTTCGTCTTCCTCTCCACATTGTTGCCGAAGACGATCTAACTCAGCTGGTGTTAATTCATCTTCGTCGAGAATCCATAGGGCGTTTCGTTCTGCAAAACGAGACATCTTTATGACGATTTTTACTTTTTTGTGTACTTTTTGAGAATGTAAGTCTTCAGATACTCCCATGAAGATGACATCGGTGACATTCCTGGGGGATAAGTTGCTTTCATCATCTTCGTTTCGTGGTGATTCAGGATCCCAGCAGACACCATCGAAAGGAATGGAACGAAACCAAGAGGACAAGTAACCAATTTCATCGAGGTATTGACTTGCTTCTCTCTGCAAGGTCGATCGTGGTTGGAACTCGTCCACGGTAAGTAAGGTCGAACTTGAGATGATGCTTTCTTCTTCTAGTGGATGCGTGCTTTTGATGATTGTCTCCGTATTGAAAAATTGTATTAGTTTTTCAGCTTTTTCTGGCGTAGGAAAGCATTCTCCTTTCTCATATCGATCGATCATTCGTCTTGAGACTTTTAGATACCTAGCTAATTCTATTTTTTTTACTTTTTGTTCTTTCATTCGTCTCCGGAATTCTAACGTGTTTAGCCTAACTACTAGACTTCCCGGTTTAGCATTGATTCGTAATTTTTTATCCTTCAGGATGATTTTCTCTAGCGTGTTCAGATTTACCGCGGGCACGTTATGTCTCAT
>JAJRXH010000588.1 GCA_024276395.1 archaeon | reverse complement strand
CCAATAACGGAAGAACAAGTCAGAAAGTTAAAAATTGGGGATGTCATCTACATAACGGGGAAAGTTGCCTTGGCACGAGATGAAGCGCATAAAAAAGCCTTGGAACTTGCCGAAAAAGGCGAACCTCTTCCCATCAACTTTGAAGAGCACGTGCTTTACCACGCTGGTCCCATCGTTCAGCGCGACGACGGTGGAACGTGGCGAATCATTGCCGCAGGGCCAACGACCTCGTCGAGGATGGAAATCTTTGAAGATGAATTCATCGAAAAATTCAGGGTGCGCGTGATCGTGGGAAAGGGTGGAATGGGTGAACGTACCCTAGCTGCACTACAAAAGCATGGCGCTGTATATGCTTCGTTTACTGGAGGTTGTGGGGCTCTTGCTGCAACAGCAATAAAAGAGGTCCTTGATGTCCATTGGCTAGAATTAGGTACTCCTGAAGCCTTGTGGATTCTGCGCGTGGAAAACTTTGGTCCACTCGTTGTTGGAATGGATTCGCATGGTAATTCTCTCTATCAACAGGTTAATGAAGCAGCCAAGAAAAATCTAGAACATATTTTGGCTAGCATCCCTAACCATGGATGAGTTTTCTAAAAAGTCCAATTGCCATCACGTCTTCTTTCAGATTTTTCTTTTTTATCAAAGATCTGAAAGCATTCACCATCAAGGGAACACGGCATTCGTTACACGATTTATGATCCTGATCGATATCAAATTGGCTACAAGATAAAAGAAAAAGAAAGGGAGGGAAAAGATAGACGATTTCATCAAGAGATGAAATTACTTGAGTTTTGCTCCGCAGAACATGCAGAATATGTCATCTGCTTGAATCATTCCTCCACATTCAGGACATTGTGTGCTAGTAATTGGTTTCACTTGAGGGAATCGTGCGTTTTCTAGCTTTTTTACCTTTTGTGGGGGATGTTGACCGTGTCGATGCTGATTGTTACGCATTACTGGGATTGATGTCTGTGGTGGTGTAGTTGATGTAAGGGAGCTTGATGAATAAGGTGAATAAGGTGGATAACCTGAGGAGAAGTGTGTAAATTCCTTTTTCTTCTTTTTAAACCAGTTAATGACAAGAATGAACAAGAAAACGATTAAAGATATCGCAGAAATCATGAATATGGTTAAGATTAGGGAGGGTATACTGCTGATTGATGACGTGACCATCTCAGAAGTAATTACATGTCCACCTGCCGATTCTGTAAAGTACGGTGGTTGTGATTTAGGTTCTATGTAATATGCGCTGGCAAGCAGAGATACTGATTCGAATTGGATGGTTTCAAATGAGTTCAGATTAGGATCATTATAGAGCACGAGATAATAGATGCCTTGAGCTAGATTTTCGGTTGGTAATTGACGAGAATACTTACTGTTATTAACTGTTTCAACAAAAATTGGGTCATCTGGAGGCTCTAGTGTATCTGTGGTGATACTTGTCCAATTCAAAAAACTTAGTTCTGTTAAGAGATAAATGATGACTGACTTGGATGATTGCAGTTGATAGGACAGAATTATTATTGGTGAAGCGGTCACTGAGAGCTTGAAATAAAAGTTTTCACGTGGATCCAAGCTGAATTTGTTTATTCCTACATTAATGGGTTGCACGAATCCAGAATTATTGGAAGCGTCATTAGAAAACTGCTGGATGGTAGCGAAATCTGAATAAAAAGAATGAATTTTATTTTCACTCAAATTCGTTCTGTTGATGATTAAGGGAGATGAAACCTGATCTTGTGTCATTTTTGAGGGAATCATTTGTGATGAGGAAAATGAAATGCTTGCCGTCATGAACAAGAAAATTATGATTGCTAGCATCGTGACTATTAGACTTGATGAGAATTTTTGCTGGTGTCTCATGTTACTCACGATTCTATCTCATATTATCCATGCCTTACATCACGAATCAGTTATAAATGAATGAAGATAAAGGCATAAAGAAAGCATTAATCACGTGTAAAAATCCTTTGATTCTTGAGATGACAGCATTAATTCGCTAAAAAAGAAACACTCGACGAAAAAAAATTTCCATCATTGAGCATCACTTGGAAGTAATGCTAGTCTCCACCAAAAAAAACTCAACATGTCAACGAATTGCTTTATCCTTTTTTCTACTGGTTTACCAGCACCATGTCCAGCTTCTGATTCGATATGCAGCAGTATTGGGTTCTTAGATTTTGAAGCATGTTGTAACAATGCTGTCATTTTCATAGCATGGCTAGGATCAACTCGACTATCAGATTCAGCCGCATGAAAAAGAACAGCAGGGTATGATTCTCCATCTTTCACGTTATGATAAGGAGAGTATGAGTAGAGCCACTTGAAATGTTCGGGATTTTCTGGATCTCCGTATTCAGTAATCCATACCTTGGCCATCGAAAACTTATGATAACGAACCATGTCCAACAGTGGTACACCACAATATACGGCTGCAAATAAATGTGGTTTTTGAGTCATCACGGCTCCCACAAGAAGGCCGCCATTGCTTCCTCCCATAATCCCTAATGTTCGTGGTGAACAGTAATTTTGAGAGATGAGATATTCCGCTGCTGAAATGAAATCATCAAACGTGTTTTGCTTCTTGTCTAACCGGCCATCTTCGTGCCATTTTTCTCCAAATTCACCACCACCACGAATGTTAGCAACGGCTACTACGCCACCTTTCTCTACCCAATGAAAGAAAAATGGCGAATATGAAGGCAACAAGCTTATACCAAATCCACCATATCCATAAAGAATGGTCGGATTTTTTCCATCCCTTACGAGGTTCTTTTTGTGGTAAATATACATGTGAATTTTCGTTCCATCCCTTGACGAATACCAAACCTTGGTGACTTGAAAGACTTCCGAATTTACTTGAATGGAAGGAGATTCCAGCATTTCGAGTTGTTGGGTCCTAGTATCAAACATGTAAGGACGTGGTGGGTAAAAGAATGAATGAAAAATGAAACTCGTCCTTGTAGTTTTCTCTGTTCCTTTTAAATCAAGAACAGTTCCTAGTTCAGGTAGCTTGATGTAAGTCGTGGTACTCCCCTCGTGATCGTACTGGTACAAGTGATGTGATACCTCTTTTTGGAGCAAGCTGATGATTTTATCTTTTAGAATGACGAAATCTTCGAGTGTAGCTCCTTCTGGTGGAATCACGAGTTTTTCCCAGTGAATGGGATCTAAGCGATCTTTAGTGGTGCGATACAAAATGTATTCAGGTGAGTCCTTGGTAGCAAGAAGATACACGTGCCTCCGAGTAATCTCAATTTTCTTGATCATCCATTCATTGTTCTCAATGATAGGGTTCACGCGTGGTGGTGTGGTAGTAAGGTCAACATGATACAAATCTGCAGATACAAAACGATAACTCATGATTAACATGTAACTTTCATCAGGAGATAGAAAAGGATGCGGAAATTCCCTAGGATTTCTTTCGTTCTTGAAAATGATGACATCATCTTGATGTGGATCTCCAAGACGATGATACCTCACGTGCTGATGATAAAAAACTTCACAGGGTGGAACATCCCCGAAATCTGGGTATCTCGTGTAGTAAAATCCGGAATTATCATTCTTCCACCTAACCGTACAGAATCTTGTCCGAGGAATAGATTCTGAAAGTAATTTCTCCTTCATCACGTCAATCACATGGAGAATGCTCCATTCATCACCCCCTTGAGAAAGTCCATACGCTACAAACTTTCCGTCGTTGCTAGGAAAAAACCAATCAATGGTAGTAAGCCCTTTCGGATCAAGTTCATTCGGATTGACCAGAACGATTTCTTCAGTTTCACCATTAATAGGTAAGAAGCATAATTTAGCTTGGTTTTCTTCACGCTCTCTTCGTAAGTAAAACCATCCAAGATCGCGTTCAACCGGAGTACTTACAATTCCATGAGGATGTAACTCTAACAGTCTTTTCTTTATCTCGTCACGTTCTGGTAAATTATCCAAAATGCTCCTTGTAAAGAGGTTTTGCTTATAAATCCACCTCTTTACTTCTGGAGTCTGCCACTTTTCCAACCATTGATAGTTATCTGTAATTTCAATGCCATGAATGATTTCTCTCTTTGGAATTCTCTTAGTAGGAGGATAGTTCATGATAACACCGACCTTTTCCTTAGTCATACTAAGTTCAACACCGTATCATGTTGATTTAACATTGAAATTCATGTCTTTCATACAGCTTTTGATCTTGTTTTTTAAGGATGTCTTGATATCGACTTTTAAAGTATTTTTTGGGGCTGATCTTTTTAGTAAAATTAGCAACCTAACTTCTCACGCTTCTTGGAAAGGGAATCACCAAGTCGCGCTGTCATGACTGACCTCTGGTCGAGTGATTGTCTGATATTTACATTCAAGAATTGTACTAAAAAAGTCGCAAGTATTACGCCACTATGTTTCATCATTGTTACATGCTGAAAATTGAAGACACTACCAACGAGGGACACTTAATGTAGAAAGTGATGATGTCCACTTGGATGTTGAAAAAACGCTTTTTAGCCTCTTTTTGAAATATTGAGGATGATGAAAATGCCAACCAGTGAAAATATTCGAGTTCCCATCGTATGTTTCGTGGGCACATCAAAATCCGGAAAGACTACCACGATTGAAGGTTTGCTAAAAGTGATGAATGAATTATCGGTTGGTACCGTCAAGTTCATCCACCATGAACGTATGGACTTGGAACCAGAAGGAAAAGATACACGACGACACAGAGAGGCTGGCGCTGCATTCACTTTAGCGTTAGCGCCTAGCGAAACAGCATTACTCATCTCACGAGAAAAACGTGATGATTTATCCATTCTTGAACACGTGATGTTACTTGGAGACAAGTTAATTCCAAGACCACAGTTGATCATCAGTGAAGGTCCACGATCTCCTCCCCCTGGTATTCCAGTCATCCTCACTGCTAAGGACGAAAATGAATTGGTGGAACTAAAAGGTGGATTACCTGGCAACAATCCCATTCTTGCAATCATGGGAGTCATTGCTAACTCAAAAATTTCATCATGGAACGGAATCCCCGTCATCTTGAATGATGAAAAGGGATTATCACGACTGAAAAAACTAATTCTTTCACATTTCAAAATGTGATATCTTCTCATTTCATTTCTCACTTCAAAAAAACCGAACATTTAAAAACTCCCTCTCAACGAGCATATCTTGAATTAATGAATGATGATGTGTAGGTGATTGTTTATGACACCAGAACAATACAAGCAATTCCGTGAAAAATTTCCAAAAATAATGAAGCTATATGACGAAATGGGAAGTGAAATCCACGAGCTTGGTCCATTGGATGAGAAAACTCGCCGCCTCATAAAACTTGCTTATGCGATAGCTGTCGGGTCGGAAGGGGGGACTCATGCTCACGTGAGAAAGGCATTAGAGACCGGATGCACGGAAGATGAGATATTGCACGTTCTTCTGCTCGCGTTACAGTCCATTGGCTTCCCAAAAACTGTTGCAGCCTTCACGTGGATCAATGATATCCTTGCACGAGAAAAACAATAATCACTGGATGAAAAGATAAATAAATAAATAAGATTTTACCCGCGATCCTTTTAGTTAATAATTAGATTTTTTCTTTTTTCTTGTGTTACATGCAAGTATGGATGGAATGTTGCGAATATTACTGACAAATCAAGAGAGGGAAACCTCTTGTCGGACGACAATCGAACCATTCGAACCTCGGGTATCATTCTTGCTGGTGGAAAGTCACGACGTTTTAACGTGAATGAAACGACACCACTACATAAAGGTTTGTCCGTGCTACAAGGAAAACCATTAATCTTACATGTAATGGAGAAAATCCAAAAGGTTTGCGATGAAATATTAGTCGTTGTAAATTCAGAAATGGTAAAAAGATCTTTTTCTAATATTTTTCGAGATTTACTAGCGACAACAGAAGAACTAATCATGAAAGTAAAGATCGTAGTAGATGAACCCCTTGATGCTGTGGGTCCTTTGAGAGGAGTACTGACGGGCCTGAAGCATTCACGTGGAGAGATAATGGTGACGAGTGCTTGCGATACCTTGTATCACCCAAAAATTCCCAAAGTTATGATTGATACCCTAAAATATCGTGATGTGTTCCTTGTCGTTCCTCAAAATCCTGACGGACATCTTGAACCAACCTTGCTGGGTATGAAAATCACGACGCACGTGAAATCACTCATTTTTTCCTTACAAAAAGTCAAAAGAGGACGTTTGACTGACATCATTCGGCTAACATCGCGAGTGGGAGTCATTACCTTGCACGAACCCGTCCTTAACATTAACACGAGAGAACAACTTCGTCATCTTATGATTAAAGAGGAATTGAATGATTTTTTAGAGTTGATAACTCCAAGTGAGGTTAGAGTTGTTTACTTGACATCCGTTGCGTGGTTTGAAGCATTTCTGCATCATTTTCAGAATGGTGAACTTGAAAAAGCGATGACGTGCCTTGAAAAAGAGTTGGATGCCATTAAATCTTCTCCACTATCCACCCTGGAACATCATGTAGCAAAAGATCTTTCTTTTTTGAAGCTCATGATGAATAAAAGAGCACGCATCTAATTGGTCTCTTGAATCACTGAAAGATGGGCATAGTTTACTCATCATCACCATAACATTTATATTTTCATGAATTTTGCTTGTACACGAGATAAAAAACGTGGAAAAATGTGATGCACGAAATGACCGAGGCTTCTGAATTAGATCCTCCAGGCCAGCGTCCCACTACCAAGTTGCTAGGGCGATCCCAGCTATCACCCCGTGAGTTGAGTTGCCATGGCCCGAAGATTTCCCCATACCAAGGAATTCCAGCAAATTTACTTGGAGGCAACTCCATTTCTCTTAGTCACTGTCATGGCCGAGGTGATGGCTGGAATGCTTTTACATGGCTTGGAGGGGTCAGTCAAGCAATTGCCAGGGTTGTTAGTACTCATACCTGGCCTAATGTCACTTAGAGGGAGTGTTTCCACCACTCTTGGTCAACGATTGGGGTCATTATATCATTTAGGGCTTGTTCGATGGGAAGATAGTCTCCAGAATCCCATCATCTGGGTAAACATTGCGGCTAACATATCACTAACAGCCATGGCTGTTGTTCCCCAAGCATTACTAGCATACTTCTTGCTTCTTTTTCTTCGCATCGAAACCATTTCATTATTCAGTCTGTTATTTATAGCTCTGTGCGTTGCACTGATCAGTGGATTAGTACTTTCACTCCTAACAGTGGTCATTGCTCTCTATTCCGCACGCAAGGGCCTCGATCCAGATAACATTACGGTTCCTCTCATTGCGACTGTTGGAGACATCGTTACTGTGTTTTCCGTGTTTCTTTCCCTTTCACTCTATTACCTCGTCCTACTATTCTTTCCGTTTCTAAAATGAAAGAATTGCGCGTGGAGTGCATGGCCAATGTCATCATCACTAAAGAATTTAAATTCCTTCACAGCAATCATTAAAGAGACCTTTCCCATTCTCGTGGGAGTTATGCTATTCAATGTCATTACTGGACTGTACCTGGAACAAACAGCTGAACTTGTCTTCGTGACTTATCCTTTTCTCATCATCGGCATCCCAGCTCTGGTAAACATAGCTGGTGACATGGCCGACGTTTTTTTAGCCCGCATCACCTCGGCTCTCTTCACTGGTCGCATTAAGATTGGATTCAAACCATATCTTCTCTCTCTCACAAATTTCATTGGGACTTATGCAGTCGCCTGCTCGGGATACGTGTTCTTGTCCCTCATCTTATACTTTCTAAACGAAATCATTCTCCATGTATCCATCACGATGTTTCAGATGTTAATCGTGTTCATACTCGCTGGTTCGATTGCCTTCAGCTTTTCTTCGATGATAGGACTGATCATTGCTCATATTGTCTTCCTCAAGGGACTAAATCCAGATAATTTTACCCCACCAATTACTACATCCCTTGGTGACGTCGTTGGAACGGTTTCCTTACTCATGCTAGTCAACGTGCTTTTATAGGAGAAAAATGTCTCCCTTGTATTTTTCCATCAGATGCCTTTAATCACCAAACACCTTGCTTCTAATGGATGTTTCGCTATTCGATGTCAATGTTATTTCGCGTCTCTCCTTCGTTATCACCTCGAAACGCACGAATTTTTCTTCCAGGGAAAAAGACGGCAATTTTGACATGTACATAGTTAACTAACTTGTACTTTATAAACATAAAATGAAAATATTTACATGGAAGCTGTTAGAGCTTCCCTAAAGGACTGAGGTGAGATGAACAATGGTCGAAATCATTGACGGCTCAGAATTAGAAGTCATTCTCCAAAACGAAACGAGGCCAATTGTAATAGATTTTTATGCTGATTGGTGCATGCCTTGCAAGTTCGCTGCTCCTCATTATGAAAGATTAGCGCAAAAGTATCCGAATGCACGCTTCCTAAAAATCAACGTGGATTATAATCCACAAGTAGCTGGATATTTTAGGATACAAGGCGTTCCAACGTTCGTGATCATCAAAGATCGTCGAATCGTGGGGAAGGTGGTTGGCGCGGACATTCCACGGCTAGAAAACCAACTATTATCGATCTTGAAAAACTGACACTTGAAAAGGGAGCACCTCAGCTTTATTTTAGTGGGGTTTAGTTATTTCATTAAAACGGGGAGCTCCTTGCTCCCCATTCTATTTTTTCTTCAAGTATTTTTCCAGTTTTTGGTCACCCTGATGTAATCGACGGTGGAAGAATAGAAAAGGTGGAAGAATAGAAAATAAGGAAATAAAAGAAAAAATGGCAAGCTTGCTTGCCTTGCACTTCATAGTTTTTTTCAGCGGAATCTAGCTGCTACTTTTGATATCTGGATCGAATCAATAGGTTGATGTGCCGGTGGACCAGCTTCCTTCAGTTGGGGAATCTGATCTTCAAAAGCTGGCTTTTCTTCTCGGTAAAAGACACCAATGGGAATTCCATTGTCTGGTAAACCTTCATTACCCCATTCTAATGCTTTTTGGAAGGCCATCACGCGGTCGTTTGGTTCATATCCCGTCTCTTCAAGTTGATAAATCCGTTGGTTATAATAGTCATAAGTATTGACCTTGTTGAAAGTCTTACAGACCTGAAGGACATCTACAAGAGCGAAGCCGTGATGTTGTATGGCCTGCCTGAGCACTTTGACGGAATGTTCCACGTTCTTTCTCCCTCCAGATGGGTAGATGCGCGCCACGAACGTTGCTCCACTTGCGATGGCCAAGGCGATTGGATTGATGGGTTCTTCAGCGCTTCCGAGAGGCGTGCTCTTTGATCGATATCCTTTCATGCTAGTTGGAGAAGTTTGTCCAGTGGTAAGTCCGTACACGCCATTATCATGCACGATGAACGTGAGATCAATGTTCTTCCGAATAGCGTGGGGAAGATGTCCCATTCCGATGGCATATCCATCACCATCACCAGAATGGCCAATGACTGTTAACTTTGGATTCGCAAGCTTGATACCAATGGCAATGGGAAGAACTCGTCCATGAATGACCTTAAAAGAATTCATGTTGAGATAATTAGGGATTTTTCCAAAGCATCCTATTCCAGCAACTAGAACCACATCTTCAAAGTGGAATTCTAGTTCAGTGAGTGTTTGCTTTACAACGGACAGAACGCCAAAATCCCCGCATCCTGGACACCAATAATTAGGTTGATCAGTTTTCAGCAAGGGAATGCTAATTTTCATTTTCTTAACACCTCATTTTTTATGAAATCGACAATTTGAGGAGCTTCGGTTGGCCATCCATCATACTTCAGAAATCGCTTCTCTAGATGAATGCCCGTGTGTTCTCTAATCAATCCACCTAGCTGAGCGGTCTTGTTTTGTTCAATGAGGAAGTGGTTTTTCGAGGCAAGCAATTCCTTTTCTAATAATTTACTTGGGAAGGGGCTCAAGTATCGGACTTGAATGATTTT
>JAJRXH010000587.1 GCA_024276395.1 archaeon | reverse complement strand
GTGAGGACCTCTCCCCGCGATGCGAGGATAAAACACGAGCCCTCGTGGGATTACCCTGGTCACGGGTGGTTTCTCTCTTTTTTATCTTCAGTTTTTCTGATATGCCCGATGTTTCTGTCACGCGTGGGTTCAAGGTCGTGTCATCACGTTAATCGCTTCGTGAGGACCTCTCCCCGCGATGCGAGGATAAAACACGAGCCCTCGTGGGATTACCCTGGTCACGGGTGGTTTTCCTCCTTTTTATCCTCTTTGTTTTGTCACCCCTATTATCTCGCGAGTGATTCGCGGATTTTAACCATTGTCATCGAGTCATTGCTGAGACTGAGATCGATCCTCACGTTGTAAGGATAACACACGAGATCTTGTGGGATTATCCCTGCCCACGGGTGGTTTTCTTCAAGATAAGACAATTGATGAAAAATGATAAACCATTCAAAAGAACAAGGATCTTTTTTTAACCGTAAACAATCTTTTTTCATGACCAATGACAAAATGTTCCCCGAGAACAATTGAGCAATTCAAAGAAATGACGTAATTTCAAAGTAATTTTGAGATGTTCATTGTAATAAACGTGCACTTTCAGACGTGATTCCGGCAATCTTGCTGACTGGAAAAGTTTTTAAAGATAAGCGGTCATCAAGTGATATGAGGATACCTTTTGGTGAATGAAAGTGGCCCTAATCAATCTTCAAGAACAAGAGTTGGATATACCTCTATATGAAGAACTTGAAACCAATAACAGCGCTGTCAACAGTTTTGACAGAATTCAGCTAGGTTTAGACGTGGAAAATGATAAAATCGTGCACGACGAGGCTACTGCTGAAGATGAAACAATTTACATAGATGTTCCAGTGTATGTCAGAGGATGATGATAACAATCAAAAAAGAAACAATGCTTGAAAATTTACTAATTAATTTAAGCATATTCAATTTTTTTATCACGATTTTTCTTATTTTTTTCTTAGATTCTTTTCAGGCAAGCTGATTTCTTAACTGATATTTTCAAAACAAAAAATCATCTAGGCTGTAAACAAAAACTCTTTTGAAGCATGTAAACAAACGTTACACGGTGGAAACCATGATATTAGAGCTTGGAGAGAGTGAAATACACGAATTATACAAAGACTTACCACCGTACGTCCGAGGAATCAACGTGGCAAGAGTTCAAGCAGAGGTCATCTTAGTTGAAAAATTATTCGGCCATTTATTCAAGGATATCATCATTAGTAACGGTGGAAAACGCGTATTCATCACGGATTTTCTTCTTCCACCAGAATATTCCCCAAGAACGACCAACATCATCATCAACTTGCCAGATAACTATCCCTTAACACCTCCAGGCATTTCGTCATCCGTGGGAATCTATTTCAGGGCTAACCTGAAAAGAAATGGACGAGAACTCACTTGTAGTCGCGATGCATTTCACGGGACATGTGGACACTGTCCAGAACGAATGAAAGTAAAAGGATGGGCCTGGTGGTGTTTCGCCCGTTTTGAAGGGTGGGATCCTACTAAAGATGATCTTGTCAAGATCATTCTTATTCTCAAAGACACCATTGAAAATCCTGAACTACAGCTCATTGAATGAGAGGAAAAAGAATTTTAACAATAAATCTAATAGTAAACTAAGAAAGTAAACACCATTCAATGGGCCAACATAGGAGAATAAATGATGTTAACAGAAATTGTCATTCCAGATTTGATCATGGCGCAAGTACGAAAACACCTCTTTAATCCAGAGAATTTAAAGAGGATTACTAACCAGCAAGATCAATCAAAGAAAAGAACACCCGCGACAAGCTCCGAGGATCTAGATGACTTTCCCGAATGGGCTAAAGAGGATCTTTCGTTGGACATGAACTGGGAAGGACCGGTAGAAAATCATTGTTTTCTCTTTGGCAGAACTGTTCCCATCAAGGGAGAGAATGGTGATGAAAAGGCGGAAAAATTAATCATAGGCAGATTTTGGCCAACACCACCTGAATATCTCTCCCTACAGCATGTGGTGCGTGTTTCTTTACGTAAAGAATATGTAGTCCAAGCACTAGAATACGCAAGAAAGAACGGATTCAGCATCATTGATGTTCATTCGCATCCAATGGACGTAAACGGCCCTTATTTTTCTGACATTGACATTCGATCTGGAAATGAAAACGCATCGTGGCTAGATCAAAAGATTAAGGAAGGCAAGTTTCCAGAAATTTATTGGGGAATGATCGTCATCGGTGAACAAGCTTGGCTAGCTGTTCACTGGAGTTCCAAAGAAAAAGAATTTCTTCTCACGCCCATTAGGAGGGTATCCGATATTTTTTGCCCTTCAACAATAATAGATCACCGAAGATCACGCGATAAAAAGGAAAAAGAAAAGTTACTCCTTTCCCAAGAAAATCGATCTTATCAACGGCTGCATGATAGCCTTCCAGCTGAAATGGAAAATTCTCGCAAAAAAAGAAACCAAAAGCAATTAACACTCAAGGAAAGAGCTTCATTACCCATTTCACCATTTCACTATGTCGATGTTCCAACAAAACCTGATGATAACGATAAAAATTACGAGATCACGGAATTAGAAAGAGATTTATCTACAGATCTTCAGATTTATGACAGACAAATTCGATTGTGGGGAGTTAGAGGACAAAGTCGATTATCTAAAGTTCACGTGGGCGTTGTCGGTTGTGGAGGACTGGGAACGTTAGTCGTGATGCAACTCGTGAAGATCGGAGTACAGCGTTTCACTCTAATCGATCCAGATCTAGTCGACGTGACGAATCTCCCACGACTTCCGATCATTTTCCAAGATTCTGTAGGTAATTACAAGGTACATGCCTTGGAAGAGTACATCCATCACGTAAATCCCATGTGCTCCGTGAAAACTGTTCCAAGAAATTTTACGAAATACCAATTCAAAACACTCCAAGGATGCGATGTCATCATTGGGTGTGTCGATTCCGAAGGTGCTCGTTCATTGCTTAATGAATTCTCCGTACGATACCTCATTCCTTATTTTGATGCTGGTACTGGTGTCTACATCGACCAGAACCAAACCGTGCAATACATGGGAGGGCAAGTTCGGTTCATTAATCCAGGAACGGGACCGTGTTTATACTGTTATCGTGGAGGAATTAGAACATCCGAGGTCATCCTTGACCTCCTCACTGATGAGCAACGTCAAGAAAGAAGAGCTCTCGGTTACGTGGATGGAACTGATCTTACACCTACACCTTCCGTTCTACCACTAAACATGACCATTGCTTCAATCCTAATCACCGAATTTTCTAATTTTGTCACCCAATTTAGTTATCCTAGTTATTACATCCATTATGATGCCGTTCGAATGCAAGTTCGGGATCTCGCTAAAGAAAATCCCAAGAAATTTAGAACAGTCCGTTCATGTCCCATGTGCGGAATTGGTGGATATCTGGGCATTGCTAATGCCGATGCGCAGGTCTACGTGACTCCAGAAGAACGAGAAACCATCCTATTGTACTTGAGAAAGACACGTCCTATTTACGAAAAAATGTTACAAAAAAGAAAAATGTTACTACAACAAGCCGAGTCACAGAGGAAAGAATCATAAATCATAATTAATCGTGTCGTTCTTGGAGGTCAGGAAATGGCAGAAGAACGAATCATCGAAGGAATTAACAAGCTAGCCGAACGACTTTCATTGCCAGAGAATCAATCCTCTTTCAAAAACTGGTCAAAGACACTTTTGTTCAGGTTCACCGATCTAGATCATTCCTACATCCTTCCCATCGAGAATGGAGTTCCTGGAGACATTCAAAAAGTAGATCAAGACACGAGAGCGGACATCAAGATCACGACCGATACAGAAACTTTTCTGAAAATCAGAAACAAGGAAATATCTGGAATGAAAGCTTTTCAATCTGGTAAACTAAAAGTCAATGGCTCATTCACGGATCTCATGAAACTCAGAAAACTTCTATGAACAAAAAATCTCCAATAACTAATTTTTTTCTTTCTTCACCACGCAAAACCTGAGATGAAACTTCGCAATCTACGTTCTCAATGCGTTTTTAATAAAAAATCGGAAGATCTGTGATATCATCTAATTAATTCGGATTTAGTTAAGAAACGGCAAAGGTTTTTTTCATGACATGCCCTCTCCATACTCATATGGATATTAACGTAACTTTTAATTG
>JAJRXH010000586.1 GCA_024276395.1 archaeon | reverse complement strand
TTCAAGATGGTGGCGCCGTCATTGGTGATCACGACATCGCCGAAATTATCCACGAGCATCTTGTCCATGCCACGAGGACCGAGTGCTGAACGAATGGCCTCTGAAATGACCACGGCGGCGCGAATGTTATTCTTTAATGCATCACGACCGGTGGTTCGTTCCGTTCCTTCTTTTAATATCAATACTGGAGTTCCTGCCAGCATGGCAGCCCCTCCTCTAATGAGTTTTTTTTATTTTCCAAATGACTGAATGAAAGACTTAAACTCTCCATCAACACTCATTCTTTCATGTTCAGTTTTTTTCCGAAAGTTTTCCATTATTTTAGATTACTGTTCGAATGATGATGATTATTATCCAAGCAAGTAATGTACAACCATCTTAAATCTCATCCTTAAAGGAGGAAAAAATAAAAAATATTGAAAAAAACGGATCATTTCGTTTTTTATCGAAGACTCAAGTGAAGTCATTGAATGACAATCACATGGGTGGCATTTCTGGAGTTTTCTCAGAGCCTTCCTCTGCTTTCTTTTCTTTTTCAAGGTCTTTGGCCACGATGACGTCATCTATTCGCAAGATCATTTCAGCAGTCTCTGAAGCAGACTTGAAAACTTGTTGTTTCACTCTCAGAGGTTCAACGACACCTTCACTTGCCATATCCTTGATTTCACCAGTAAAGACCTCAATTCCCATCGTATACTTGTGATTCTTGGTTTGAGCAGCTATGAGATCTGCCACTGTCCGAATGGGATCTAATCCAGAATTATGAGCTAATGCTTTGGGAATAGACTCTAGAGCTTCTGCATAAGCCTCAATGGCAAATTGCTCACGACCAGCAACCTCTTCGGCATACTTGCGCAGCTTCCTACTCACACATATTTCTGGCGCTCCACCACCCGGAACAGCATAACCATCTTCTAGGACATCTCTAACCACGCATAGGGCATCATGCACGGCGCGTTCTGCTTCTTCCGTGACATACTTGTTGGCACCACGAATCACGATGCTAACAGCCTTGGGATTGGGGCAGTTTTCCACATAGACTACCTTTTCATCGCCAATCTTGACTTCTCTTACATCCGCTGAACCGAGATAATCTGAATTGAAATCTCTCCAGTTAGTGATGATTCGAGCATTTGTGGCACGAGCTAGACGTTCCATATCGGACTTCTTGACACGACGAATGGCCATGATTCCATGGATCGCCAAGAAATGCTGTGCGAGGTCATCCACACCTTTCTGGCAGAACACGGCAGTCGCGCCAGCTTCCTTGAGCTTATTCACCATATCACGAAGCATATCGTGTTCTGCCTCAATGAAAGCACTGACTTGCATTGGGTCGTTAATTCTGATCTTGGCGTCAAATTCAGTCTTTTTAACCTCCAAGGGGAAGTTAATCAAGGCAATCTTGGCATTCTTAACTTCACGAGGCATTCGTGGATGAAGTACTTCCTTATCAATGACCACGCCGTTTACTAGATCAGTTTCTTCCAACGATTTACCTTGCATCTTGAGGACAGAAATATCATCTAGGTCAGCCTTGCCATTTTCAAAAATTCTCTTGACCGCATCCACGGCAATCCTTGCAAAGTGGTTCCTTGCATTTCCCATAGCCTTAGAATTTAAGGCCGTTCTTGCTACTCGATACAGAAATTCGTCATCTTCTGGTTTCACTGAAATGCTAATCTCTTTCAGAAATTCAATGGCTTTCTCGGTTGCCTTCTTGTATCCACTGACAATGAGCGTTGGATGAATTTTCTGGTCAATGAGTTTCTCTGCCCTTCGCAGCAATTCTCCAGCTAATATAACAGAAGTTGTTGTCCCATCACCCACTTCTTGATCCTGTGCCTTGGCGACTTGCACTAACATTTTTGCCGCTGGATGTTCCACATCGATTTCATCGAGAATAGTTGCTCCATCATTGGTAATCACGATGTCACCCATACTATCCACGAGAAGTTTATCCATACCTCTAGGACCTAAAGTTGACTGGACAGCCTCTGCTACGGCAATGGCAGCAGTAATATTATTTCTCAAAGCATCTTTTCCAGTTGTTCGTTCAGATCCCTCTTTTAATATTAACACCGGCTGTCCGGCCAACATAGCACTCACCTTCCGTGTTTATTAAACACTTACCAAAAATTGGCTAAAACATCACATCCTTTATTTGTGGTGGCTGTCATTCAACCATGGTCAAGCCAGATAATTGATTCTTTGCAAAATTATTATTGTCGAGAATCTTTATTCTTCATTCCCAACGTTACTTTCCCAAGTATTAAGGATGCTAAATTAACCAGTTTCGCTCTTGTAGACCAACACCAAGATTTCTGTGGTCTCACTCCAGCTCCCACTTTTTTCCATATTACTACTATTCATCAAATGCTTATAAATTTTACGATTAAAATAATATTCTTGAAAACAAAAACAAAAAACAACATTAAATCAACAGAAAAAGAATAACTTTCCATTGATTAAGATTTAGATGAAATTCGCACTGTTTCGGATGGATGTCATTACTTCAAAGATGTATTAATGATGCCGGTAGCACGTCACATCACTTGCCCCGTTTGACAATTTCATTCCCACTTGAAAGCCAAAAGCCAAACACGACATTCTTTAAAGGAAAAAAGACAATGAAAAAGGAGAAAGGATGAAAATCACAAAGAATTAACAGTTTTTCTCTCAACTGCTTCTCAAGTGTCTTAAAAAGAATTCAACTGCCTTCAAATATTGATCCTGAAGATGATCAATTCGCTGGTGTCCATGGCCAGAGTCCCTTTCCACTTAAAATTCGACGTGTTTGCTTAGACGTCTTGCCTCATTCACGAACGTCTGAACTGGAGTAAGAGGGCAACGAGAATCATTTTCACGGTGAATGACCAACAATGGGTCTTTCAAGTGATCAACGAATGTAATGGGTGAACGATCCTTGTACAATTCAATTTTTTCTTCGGGTGGGCCCTGAAAGAACCTTTCCGTGAATTTCTTAAACAACTGATCTCCCATCTTATACATTGTGATCCAGTCAGTAATCCCAACAATAGCAGCACCCGCGGTAAACTTTCCGGGATGTTTTACCAAGGCAATGAACGTAATATATCCGCCATAGCTAGAACCTGATACTGGGACTGCCTGGTAGTTGACCCCCTGGAACAGGTTCAATGAGAAAAGATGGAATCCTCCGTCCATCTAGACTGGAATATGTGAGAAATTTTCCCTTTGAAAAATGCAGATCTAAATGTTTCGGTCTACTATCAATGATGACATCACTTTGTTGAGTAACCATGTCATATCGGATGATTCGAGGAGGACAAGAAAGATTTGACCAAGTCAAGTACAAAATTGATGGAAACTCTTTGACCACGTGAATGTTGCTAGTAGTTCCTTCTTCTAACGGGAACTCACGAGGCAATGAGTCATCGTGGAGAGATTCAAGGAATATTCTCTTATTTCCATTTTTTTAGCCACATAGACTATATCATCCGAACCCGGGATCCATTTTGCATCGATGTACTCAATGCCAAGCTCCATTTCGGTTGCCTTCAAGTACGAGAGTGAATCATCATTTATGTCCCACACGGCCAAAGAAGGATTACCAAGCATATCTGTCTGAATGAGCAATTTATTCCCATCATCACTCCAGGCCATTGGAATATCATTACTAATTAATAGAGGGAGATACATCAAGTATTTTTTTTCTACTTCTCTGGTTTGATAATTGATGACTTTAATCAAGGAAGCACGCGGATTCCCTGGTCTTTGCTCAACCCAGGAAATGAATGGTCTAGCTGGATTTATACCTGCTCTCATTGAACCTAACTGTCTCGTTTCGTAACAAGCAACTAAATCACCACTTCGCACATCATATCACCAAATTCCCAGTGAGTTTTGAGTAGAACCATCAAATAGAATGAATTTGTCATCTTGAGACCAATGAATGGACAGCACTCGAAAAGAGTCCAATTTCAACAACAATTCAACATTTCAGCATTCAAATCAGTGATGTAAAGATCATACGATGGAAGATGTCGCTGTATTTCTCGTTTTTTCTCGCGGTGTATTTTCAGCATTCAAATCAGTGATGTAAAGATCATACTTCTCATTTCCAGCATTTTCCTTGGGAAATACAATCTTATTTTCGTCATTAGATAGAGCACACGTAACTACTCGCTCAGATATGGGTGTAATATCTTTCAACTCTCCAAGTGATTTCATTGAAATCATGTACATGTGATGCACGGTCTCTCGATTACTATTCACGATGATAAAATCGCCATTCCTTGATACTTTTACCAGTGAAAGATCTGGAATGGCAAGAATTTTTTTAACGAGTCTTGTTGAGATTCCATCTTCGTTACCTCAACTGTTCATTCATCGTATTTCCATCATATCTTTATTGTTGAGGTCAAAACACATGTGAAATCTACTTAAGCCTAAATGAACAAGAGAATCGTGAAGGCAGATGAAGGCCCGGGAGTATTATGATTGGATGAAAAAATCCTTGAATCAGCATCTTATCAAGCTAACAAGGAATGTCTACATCATTCCAAGTGATTCACCCAACGTCATTGAAAATCCTATAATCATCGTGTTCCTTGAACTAATAACAAATGACGGTGATGTAAAAAGTGACAACCGTCACCCAGTAAGCATCTTCCATAAACGTGTTAAAGAAATACTCGCAAGATACTCTCATTACTTAATCGCATCTCAAACATCAGCATCACTACTGCAAATTTACATGTTCATCTTTTCAGTACCAAGTAACTCTCTTACCATGGCATTAATTGCAAAAGATCTTTCTCAAAAGAAAACTACCTTTATCAAACGATTCATCATCCTAAGTAAACTCACGCGGAAATTCAAGAAGAAGCTGAAAATTTGCCTACAAAATCCAAAAAAACCATCATACTGGGAAAAGTTACTTGATGATACGGATGAATGGTTGGAAATCTTCAAAAAAATCCAGAGATTTCAGCAACAATCCCTTGAATACCTAAAACAACAATATGGGCCTTCACGCGAAAGACAAATAAAACTATTCATCAAGAGTTTGATCATACAATTATTAATAACCTGGTATCTCCAGAAATTAGGATTTTTAGACAAAAACCCTTGGTATCTTCTCACTAAATTTCGCCAACAACGACAAGACAGTGCAAAAAAAGACACTTATCACGAGTTTCTTTTCCAACAGTTCAAGCGATTGAATGCCAACTTTGACGGACACCTTACCTTTGAAAAAAAGTTATTCACTCTGATGAAATGTTACATCCTTCCAGACTCATTTTACCTCACGGATGAAAACAACTCATTTTCATCCTTTGTCAAAGCAAAAAAACAATCAAGATCACGACAACCGCAACAATCAGAAAGTGTCGGTGGAATTCTCAATATCTTAGATGAAATAGCGGGAGTTAACGCTGATTTTCTAGATACTTACTTCATTGGAGCTATTTTCGAGCACGTGAACCATCAACACGACCGAAAGAAAACAGGAAGTTATTATACTCCAAAATACGTAGCCGAATTTATCGTTGACAAAATACTCAATAAATACGTGGTAAATTCTGTCAATAACATCTTTAACACGAAATTTTCACACCTGAATGAAATAATACATCAAGCCGACGAAAAAATCCTCCAATTCTCAATTAAAAAAATTGAAATCATCAAAATGCTCGATCCCGCTGTAGGAACTGGACATTTTTTGGATGCTGCCTGTGACATCCTGCTCAAATATCACTTAAATATTCATTCAAGGCTAAAAGAATGCAATGATACTTGCCATCCGCCTTCAAAAGAAAGCAAAATCTTGAAAAAAAGCAATCCACATTCAAGAATGGATTTCTCCATAAATGCAGTTACGGTCAGCGAGAAGACACCCGACATCATTCTGAGACATATTTACCAGAACAACATCTATGGTGTTGACATTAACGAAGATGCCATCTCATTAACAAGAATCCGCCTGATAATCAAGTTACTAAGCAAGATATCGTCTAAGAACAATGATTTCTCGTCTTCAATGCGGAATAACTTGATAAAAAACGTCCATTTCAACCTTCACGTGGGAAATGCACTAATCGGCTTGCTTTCACTCGATGACATCCCAGACACTCCAAATCACGTGACTGAGGACCCTACGATCTTGCAACTATTAAAAAAACTCGAACTTATTATTACACGAATACTTTCAAGTAAAAAAGGGTCTAGTGCCTCATCTTCTAATCAGCAAGAAGAGAAAAAACAGTCCAATTCCACATCACCCAACACCGTGAAGCGATGGATGACATCTGGAATGATTGCATTACTGCTTCTCCAAAAACATGAAACCAACACCATCACTAATGGAGACACCATTAAGGATCATACCAAGCACGAGACAGTAACACATGAATACCTCAAATCCCAACTCACAAGATACTTGAGAACGCTCAGCACTCGTTTACTAGAAAAAAAAGTAAATATCAACAAGAATTTAAAAGATCTCCGTCCCTTTCATTGGATGATTGAATTTCCCGAGTCGTTTTTCCTTCAAAAAGAAACTAAAACGAAAAATGATCACGGATTCGACATCATCATAGGAAATCCTCCTTACATCCGCCAAGAAGAAATTAATACAATTTATGATGGTTTTTCCCAATACAAAAATATTCTGACCACACTTTACACTCCTAGTGATCCTAAGTACGACTATTCTATGTATTTCATCTTGAGGAGCCTGCAACTGCTAAAAAATGATGGATGGAATTCATTTATCATCACTGACAAGTGGTTACGTACCATCTATGGAAAAAAAATCAGAATGTACCTAAAAAGCCATCATTCACTGGTTGAATTTCTTGATCTCAGTGAATTAAATATGTTTAACGCAGCAAGAGTAAAATGCATCATTTATCTACTGAAAAAAACACGTCCATCGTCGCATCACGTTACCAAGTATGAAAGGTATGAAGATCCATTGTTACTAAATCCTACCAATAAAATTACTGTTAAGCAGGATGACCTTCCCCAAGAAAAACCTTGGGTCTTCATCCCGAAAAAGTGGAAAGAAATGATCGAGTGGATGGAAACGTACTGCCTTCCATTGAGAAAGTTGCAAGTGAAAATCTTCTATGGAATAAAAACTGGCTTGAATCAAGCATTTCTCATCAATGAAACCACCAGAAAAAAACTCGCCTCCTTGAACGTCAAGAACGCTGAATTACTCAAACCCATTACCATGGGACGTGACATTGACAGATACCAAATCAAATGGAAGCATAAATGGATCATCTTCTCCAAAAATGGCCTAAATCTCCAATCTCTATATCCTGACCTTTTTAACCATTTAAAGCGTTTTGAAGAGCGGTTAAAAAGACGTGTCGATCAAGGAAAATATTGGTACAACCTCAGACCCTGTCGTTATTATGATGAATTCGAAAAACCAAAAATAATATGGAAAGAAATCGTGACACGTCCATCCTTTTATTATGATACTTGCGGTCGACTTGTCGATGCTACTGCATTCATCATGACTGGTAAGGATGTCACGAAAACCTTAACAGCCATTCTTAATTCTCAAATTTCTTGGTTTAACATCCAAGTACAGGCCACAAATCTATCACCTACGACCTTGAGATACAAGCGCGAATACACGTTCAATCTACCAATACGACTCCCACCACGAGAGGACGAAAACGCCTTCAATGTACTCGTGGACGCCATCCAATTCCTCCAATCCACATCTTCATTAAAAAGGCAAGCCTCACGTGATTACGTGAAATTTCTAGAGGAGTTACTTGATACTATGATCTTTGAATTATATTTCGAAGAAAAACTTCAAAATCAGCCATTTCATCACTTATCAACCCTGAGAGAAATCATTCGAAACCATCTCCAAGAAATACACCTGCCTTTTAATCAATGGGACAAACTTACCTGGGAACACCTAACTGAACCAGAAAAACAATCATCAGACAGTCACTTAAATTTGAAATTACTAGAAAATCAGATGTGGAAGCAAATTCAAAAAATGTGCAGGCTCTTGCAACAAGACAAAAACATCCAGGCGGTCACGAAAACTACGAGGCAACTTGAATGGTACCAACTACTTAAAACAAGATCTCCTTCTCTTGGATGAACTTCATCAAAAGGATGCATCCATAAATAAATGAGGATTCAATGATGATGCGTGGTTTTTGTTCAGTCATGCATTAATGACCAAAGATTTTAGGAATTGATCAATTGCCTCATCAACACCTAATCCAAGTTTGGCAGATGCCTCACAAAATTGAACCGGCATGGGATGTCCCCGCTCACGAAACATCTCTTTCAGTCTTTTCGCCAACATTTCACCCTCTTCCCTTGATACACAATCAATCACTCCCAATTCATACTCTCTTAAATCGATTTTATTGGCAATTATAAGCAAAGGCACTGGCCGATCATCATTATGATGAATTATCTCTTCAACCCACTCCGGAATGCGCTCAAAAGTTTCGCGTCTTGAGACATCATAGACCACTACTGCTCCCATTGTTCCAGAATAATATAAAGTTCGAACTGGCTTGAATTGCTGTTGTCCCGCCAAATCCCATATTTGCATCGTGACTATCAGAGAAGTCTTGAGAAAACGTTTTACTGAAAATTCTGCACCAATAGTAATCTTATATTTACTTTCATACACTCGCTTCAAGTAACGATTACGAAGAGAAGTCTTTCCTACCGCTTGGTCGCCTACGAACACGACTTTGAGTGTGATTTTATTGATTCGATTAGATACACATCTACTTGCAGAATTCGTTGCTTTATTAACTACCGATTTTGAATGTTTTATGGCTAACAAACTACCTCACCTTGCCTACAATTGATATATTACGAACGAAATACAACAACCTAGCTAGCGAAAATGCTCGGATGTCAAATGGTGATGCTGGAAATGCCTAAAAAGAAAACACCTGAATGCGTGCAAGCTTTTACCAAAGGATTTCTTCATTCCAAGGAATGGTTCATTCAAGTGATGCTGGAAAAAAATATTACATCGAAAAATGTGGACGAAAAATCCCTGAATGACTTCGTGGAACGATTATTGATCCAAATCATTATCACGTGGATGATTCAACAATGGAAGATGCTTGACTATGATCCTGAATACCTTCTTCGCAAGTTCAAGCAATACCACCTACTGGGTTTTCCTTCATACTATGCTTTTCTCCTACATCTTTTTACTAAAATGAAAGAATCAAAAAAACACGTTCAATTTTGCTCATTTCCAAAGCTAGGATGCATTCTACAAGTAGGAAATGCTTCATCCATCCTCGATGACAAAGATTTCCATCTAAATGTAGATGTACCAGATGAAGTTTTTTTTGACTCAAAAATGCTGATGACCATTCAGCATAATCAACAACATTCTTTTTGGAAAAAACCACAACCCATCTTGAATTTCCTCAAGAACTGGAACCAGTTTAATGGTATGATTAATGGTTATCTCCTTGGTTCGTTGCTAGAACGCTTACTTTCACATGCACGACGACAACAGGTGGGTGCCTACTACACGCCAAGAACAGTCGCTTTTCAAATGTGCAAGACGGCAATAATGCAACTAATACAAGATAAAATAACCACGTGCAATGAAAACAACTACCTAACGTCCTCCAGCAAGAACCTCGGCAAGATGTCATCATTCATTGATGACATCCAAGATCCCATTCTACTCCAACGTCTATTATCGACGCTAATGAACCTAAAAATTCTAGATCCAGCCATGGGATCAGGTCATTTCCTAGAGGCTGCTGTTCAAGTGTTATTAGCACTGTATCAACAGCTTTGGTCCTCCTTGAAAAAATTACCACGTGAAGAACAAGAAAAAATGGGTCAACTACTAAAACGACACCTCATAACCAAAAATGATTTTTTTCAACATATCCAAGCTTCCTTTCCTTTCTTTTCCGATATGAATGATGTTCACCATCGACTCTTAGCCTTGGATGAAAAGCACGAATTCTTCAAGTTTATGATCTCATATCTTCTCATTTTTCCATTCACCATTTATGGGGTCGACATCGACAAGCAAGCCGTTCAAGTTACCAAGATTCGATTAACCTTACTACTCATCAAGTTTTTTGCTAGTACCATCCACGAAAAACCACATCTCGGATTTTCGATTCCTCGTGAATTTTTTAATTTTTACCACGGAAATGCTCTCTTTGGTTTCCTTGATAAGATATCTGAACCTCCCGAAAGAGAAAATAACGTGCAAGATCTTCGCAAAACTCAAGAAGAACTTTTGGTCAAGCGATTGAATGAACTTTTAGCCAAACAGCATGATGTATCCGTTGAGTTAATTTCCAGACTTCACCCCATCCATTGGATTCTTTTCTCTTCGACAAATCTCTCCAGTTCTACCACAACATCAACTCATGATAAAAACATTAATGATACCATTTTCGACCTTATCATCGGAAATCCACCTTACGTGAACTCCAAAACACTATCTAAAGATGTAAAGATCATGGCCAAGAAAGTCTTCCAAATGGCACGAGGACAATATGATCTGTTCATTCTCTTTATCGAACGAGCAATACAACTTGTCAAAAAAAGAGGCTACGTGAGCTTTATCCTACCAGATCCCATTCTTGGACGCTCCACCTTTTCAAGAGTACGAAAATACCTGATTGACAATACAAGCATCCTTTACATCCATCAAATCAAGAACGTGTTCTCAGATCCTACCGTCTCTAACGTGATCCTCACCATCAAGAAGGAACAACCATCTCCCACGCATCAAGTAACTTTTTTCACGCATGACTCACCAGAACAATTTACTCATGGTATCGGAAAGGAAGAACACGTGTCACAACAACTCTTTCAATCAACACGCAAGCACGCATTTCTCTTGTTATCACCCAAGCATCTAACCCTCCTAGAAAAGATGAATTCCAATGGAACAAAATTAGGAAAGTACATTCGCATCTTTCGTGGCGAAGAAATTGGGAGGCAATCATCACTCCTCCAAAGACAGCGTTGTTGTCCATTCTGTCAACCGATGCTCCGAGGAGGCGACATCCATCCTTTTCACATCCACTTTTCAGACTTCTACATTCACGAATCCAACATTCGAAAGAAGGGATATTTCCAACCTAAGATAGTCATCCGACAACTCGGTGAACGCATTCACGCTGCTCTCGACATTGAGGGGAAATTTGCGACCTTACAAACAGTCTATAACGTGTTCATCACCACTCAGCGCGGTTGTTATCCACGATACCTCCTAGCATTGCTCAACTCTTTCGCAATGAACTATTATTATGACCTCCTCTTCAAGGACAAGAAACTTTTCCCCCGAATTTTAATTGAAAATATCAAGGATCTTCCTATGATCTTCCCACCAAAAGAAAGACAAGAACACGTGAGACAGCTCACTTTACAGCTAGAAACACAACCACCATGTCCACGGTTCGCGCTAACCCACTCTGAGCTGCAACAAGGGTTGCTGCTCAGAGCCCAAATCGAAGCTCTAGTGTTTCACATCTACCGATTCACAAAGACTGAGATCATTTTTATCTTGAAACATCTCAATGTAGAAAAGTCCCTATTCGATCTCGTTCTCAAGTACTTCACAAAACTGTCTTCCAAAATAACTTACTAACTTTAACGTTAACGTGGTGACCAACACTAAATCGACGTTATCAATCTATTCGGGTTATCAATCTATTCGGACCGCACCTAACTAAAAATGATTTTTTTCACTCAATGAAGCATTCATAACAATAATACTTGATATGACTGACATCTTCCCCATCCTGAAGGGTAGGGAATTTGAGAGTTAGTCAGTCATCACGAGATCTAAAAAACACTTTAAAAAAACGCGTTTCTTTAAAAACATCAAGGACAAGCGAATAACAGTCGAGAGCTCCGATGAGACTCTCTCAAAAAAAAACTAGTTTTTTTCTTCTTCGTCGATGTGACAGTAAGTAATAAAAACATCTTACTTGCATCTGGAAAGAAAAACTTTTTGTAGCCCCTTGAAGATGATGTAATTATCCTTAAAAGACAAGTTTCTTGTCTTAGTTTCATCTAACATCCAATGACTCATTCTATCAGGGCCTGCATTGAATGAAAAGAGAGAAATCAACTTCATTCATCGCATTCAAGCCCAAATAACACGAAAACTGGTGATGATGTGAGATGCACGTAAACAAAACCATCATGAATGATTTGACTATTCTAGAATTACGCGCTTCCCTACGCGACAAGCTGCCTGGAATCCTTATCATCAATCTTTTCTTACTTCCTTTCGTTCTAATGTTCATGTTTTCTTCCATTCAAGCTCCACAAGCGATCATTACACATACGTTCACGATTTTCTTCGTGATTCTTTACCTAGGCATTAGCGTGTTCCACCTGGCCTATCGCAGGCAAGTTACTTGTACAATTGACCCCATCAAGAGAACATTAACAATCAAACGACTCTGGACCAAAAATGAAGCGACTATCGGTATGAATGCCAAAGTTGTCTTCAAGAGACGTTATCATCTTTGGTTCCGGTTTGGAGGAGACATTCCCCTCGTGAATCTCGAGAAAAAACTGCAAGAAGAATTCGGACATCTTTATCCCATTCAATTCGTATTACAACCTCCTCTTCGATGGACTAAGGGAAAAGGAAGATACTTCGGACGCAAAAAAAGACCTATTGACATCATAATGCCTCAATGGTTAGATGTCACGAATAAAGTTGAAATCATTGAAAAATACCGATTTGGAACGAGAACTAAGGTCTTAGGTATTTATGACACGGCAATATTCACACCCGTAATCACTGACATTCTCAAGGGCCTAGAACTCACGGTTTCCATTCAACAAGAATCCGAAGGCCAATCTCTTGAAATAATCTCTTTATCAATAGAAAAAACAACGGCCATGTACGCCTTGGCAGAAGAAATTGCAGATACACTAATCATTCCTCTACTTGATGATAGCGGCCTAACACCACTTCTGCGCAAACCCGGTACCACTGATGAATTCGTCGGATTAACCATCAAACAACAACTAGGAAATCAACATCTTCCCAAAGAAAAGTTTTCAATCGACCCAGAGCTAATAAGCGCATCATTTGACGATTCCAAGGTCAAATTACTCAAGATCACTCTAGATCGTGATGAAAAAATGGCTACCAAACTTCTCAAGGCCATCTTTTACACCGTCCTCTTACTGATTTCGTTAGTCTTGCTTGAAATAAGCGTGAATTACGCGTTAAAAAGTTTTGCTACTGCAAAAAACTTGTTTTCTTCCAGTGATTCTAACGTCACTTCATGGACACTCTTGTTAAATCTCGTTTTGCTTGGAATGTTCCTTTTAGCAACATTTTTTTCTGGTAAGTTTAGTCTCATCCGACTCAACTTTCTACGGAAACAATTAATCCTAAATTTCAATCCAAATTACGTGACCGTCCAGATACGTGGCATATTTCACATAAAAACACTGGGAATCTTTCCAATAGAAAGTATTGAACGAGTGATGGTAATCCAACGATGGGTATGGAGTCAACTTGAAATCGTGGCCGATGACAAGAGAATTATCATTCCAGGACAATACAATCACGCAGATGCTATTAAAATGAAAAAAGCCATCGAACTATCACTTGTTACACACGCAAACTAAGATTCCTTGAAAATAATATCATTTTTTTCCGTTCCTTTCCTTTCTCTCTTTTTTATCTTCAGTTTTTCTGATCAGCCCGATGTTTCTGTCACGAGCGGGTTCAAGGTCGTGTCATCACGTTAATCGCTTCGTGAGGACCTCTCCCCGTGATGCGAGGATAAAACACGAGGTCTCGTGGGAT
>JAJRXH010000585.1 GCA_024276395.1 archaeon | reverse complement strand
GTATTATGGCCCAAAGAGAAATGGGAGCGACTTGGTTAGTGCGAAGATACGTTATCGCTTTGAAAACAAAAATAAACTACGCTTGATTGTTTACGAATCCGCTTATGCAGTGGGACTTCCGCGTCTAGGAGAACCTATTTGTTACCATCTAGCTGGTGAAATTTCTGGTCTGAGTGAGATCATTCTTGGAAGAACTGCAAAAGTGATTGAGACTAAATGTTGGGGCTTGGGAGATCATCATTGTGAGTTTGATGTGCATTTGGATCCTGGGGAGGGAGGATCTGATGTACAGATGCCCTGGGAGCAAGAAACACACAGTGAAGAACCAATGTTAGGCCTAGACGATCGAGTAAAGTACGAATTGGCCATTTCGATGATCACGAGGAACAAAAACTTGAGTGTCCTTTATAAGCAGTTGATGAGGCCTAATGTTGGAGATTATGTTCATATTAGCGTGCTGCAACGAGCGTTAAATGGAATTAAATTCTCAGAAACCTTAAATTCTGCATTATTATTTTATGCAGGTGTCGATTATGGGCGGTTTTTGGGTGATGGCGGCCGATCTCTTCAAACGATTAAAGAACGACATGGTATAAAACGCGATCCCCCGATGGAGTTTGATGATGCCGTGAAACTATTGCTCCTTAATCTCAATTCGCCTACAATATTGTTAGAAAGGGAGCATGCAGATGTGGTACTGGAGCCTATCAATGATGAGAGCGTCATCATTCGGATACATGAGTGTGCGAGTGCATCGGGTGTTGATTTGACTTCCATCTCACCAGTAATTTTCAATCAAGGTATAGGTAAAGATCAAGCAGTAAGACCAAAGCCAATTTGTGATTTTACAGCCGGAATGATAAAAGGAAGACTTGATCTTTTCTGTGAAGATGAAGTTGAAGTGAAGGAAGTTTCTTGCCATTCCATGGGTAAATCTTATTGTGAATTCAAGGTAACCCTCGAGTGATATTGTCATCCATCGTGAGTTCGATGTTCAAACACATTGATGTGGTTGGAGAACTAGAGTTTCTCATTTGTAGCAAAGCTCATATCAAAAATGATCAAGTGATCCGGATGGATGCGTAACGTGAAGGCGGAGACAGAATTCAGCGTGAATAAAACTTTTAGTTGTTTTTGTGCCTGTTGTTAGGAGGAACAGAACAAGTGGAATTTTTCAATCTGCAAAATATATAGTAATTAAGTTCTTATTGTCCTAAAAAAATTTCTTTGTGTATCATCAAGCGAAAACTGAGGTTGATTACTCTCCTTTTTTAAAGAAACTTGTTTCCAGATTGAGCTCGTGAGGTGTTGTTAATTCCATGAAATCAAAAATCATCAGATATTTGAGGAGTATTTCTCAGGAACCATTTGCTTTGTCTAATTTGGATTTAGTTGCTGATGGACAAGTCGTGCAATTTCCTCATTCCTTCCAGGTGGTGCTAAGGGACATTCAATGGAATAAAGGCCAATGGAAGGGATTGATACAAGATATCAAGGGGAATGTTGAATGGGCATTGATTAATGATCCTTCTTGGAACCCTATTTTAAATGAAAGAAAAAGAATGGGATTTAAACCAGTCCCGGTCAGCATTCTTAGGCTAGAGAGAATGAAACAAGGCTTAGATCATTCTACTTTTAGAAAAAATGAAACTCCTACCTTGGTCATCCATTCTGGAATCTATGATAACAAGTGGCTAGTGAATGCCTCTAGTTTTGGTAGCTTTCTTAGATGTCCTAGAATAATCTTCTTAAAGCATCGAGGGTTGTATCAGCCTCGGTCACCAGCTGCGGTCAAGGGCAGTCTCATTCATGAATTTCACGTGAGTCTTTACCAGAATTTAAAGGAAGAATATCAATCAAACCCTTCTGAACTTTATGAAATGGCTGAAATCATTAAAGAAGGTATCATTCAGCGTGCTTGGAGAGATTTAGTTAGCGTAAACTTGACGGCTAAACAAGGGAGAGATTTCATTCTTACACGAGTTTTTGTTGATCGAATGTTAGATGCGCCTGAATTCATTCCTTGGTCCAGTGAACAAATATTATCTGAGTTTTGGTTATCGTCTCTAATTTTCGGAATTCAAGGATTTGTTGATCGTTTATCGTTATTGGAAGATGGGAAAATTGCTGTATTCGAGTTAAAAAGTGGAAGACAACCTGAATTGAAAGTTAAGGCTGCCAAGTATCAAGCGGCGGCCTATGCGATGATGCTTTTGTCTCTTGGACTTAAGATTTCCACTCTTGTCATCGAATTTCCAGAGGCTCAATCACCGAGAGAAGAACGGTTCATCATAGAAAACCTGTTTCCGCGTTATTTTGACCAAATCCCTAAGATGCGTAATGGAATTTATCATCTTCAGACATCCCAAGAATATTCTTGGTTTGTCTTTCCATGGAAAAACTGTAATAAGGCTTGTTTCATTAAAAGAGCTTGTCAATTCTACTGTTATTTTGAAAATCATGTAACTAAGACAGTTGATGAGAGATGTTCTTCGAAAGCGTGTCAATTTCTAAGCGTTGTTAGGGCTGGAGATTATTATTGTCTTTACCCTAAAATAATGAATGATTATCCGATTTCTTTGGACTTGATAGATGGTTATCTGTCTTGGTATCGAAAACTTCTCCTTGAAGAAAAACAAAGTGTCCAAGAAGAGATCAATAACGTGATTCTTCCAGCATTTGAGAGAGAAAAATCTGGGAATGCCTTGGCAGATATGGAATTTGTCGGTAGAGATGAGTTTTCTTCGAACGTGTTTGTTTTTCGGAAAAAAAAGCCCTCATCAGTCATTGAAGATGAAGATTATGATCAAAATCGTGAGGCGAAGCATTCAACAATTTTTCCTTCTCTTCCACCAACACGGATGCAGCCTGGAGATCCCGTATTAATTACTCCAATGAATAAACTTCCTCGCTCTCAGTATTCATTTCGAGGGCGTATCTACCATATGACATCGACAAACGTGCTAATTGAGGTAGACGAACGTGAATTAACAAATGATTTTGTTGATTGGGATGAAGAAAAAGAGAAATTTCTCTCTACGGACTCTTTTAGAATAGATCTTCTTCCTTCTGTTACTACCATTCAAACTCAATTAAAAGCAATGGATATACTCTCCCGAGCTCCTTTCGATCACAACATATCTTCGTTATTTCCTAATGCTTTAAAGCTTCGAAATCTTTTGATTTTTGTTCAAAAGCCTCGTTTCACGGAAATATCCCAGGATGTCAAGGAAGAAGTTGAATCCTTGCCTTTGAACGAAAGACAAAAACGTGCCATCCTTCAAGCATTACGTTCGAAGGATTTTATATTGATACATGGCCCCCCGGGTTCTGGCAAGACAACGACGATTTGTCATCTCATTTCCCAAATTCTATTACATCAGAAGGAAAAACGATTGACGGATTCGTTGAAAAAACTGCCCATTCTTGTTACTGGATTTACAAGAAAGTCTGTAGATAATATGGTTACTAAATGGCAGAGAGAATTTGCTCATTATGGGAAATTGGTGCGCGTGGGAATTACCTCGTCTGGAAACGAGTCTGAGGTTGATGCTGTCTCCCTGGAAAAGTTCGTTGAGAATGAAAAGAAGATGGGAATTGATGATTCTATAGATTTGCCAAAGAAGGTACTAGAGATTTTGAATTCAGCTGACATCATTGCAACCACGGCGGCATCAGCGTTAACCTCCCTATTAGAGTCGTATCAATTTCAAACAGTGATTGTAGATGAAGCTGGCCAATGTACTGAACCGTTGACTATAGTTTCTTTGTTAAAAGGTGATCGTTTCATTTTAGTCGGAGATCACATTCAATTGCCCCCCGTTGTTGCTTCCTAAAAATCAGCTTCATTACCGCCAAATATCTCAAGACATCTTCTGATTAATGCTCCAGAAAAATTGAAGGACACTAGCAAAAGAATCATTTCTCAAGCTGAATCTTCTCTAGAAAGTGATTCGGTAAATGACTTTGATACTTTGGAATTAAGTCTTTTTTCTAGGTTATTTAGGAAATACGGTTCTGATGATGTGGTGACGATTTTTTTGAATGAGCAATATCGCATGCATCCCTTTATTGCTAACTTTGCCTCGACCTTCTATAAGGAGCCAATTTTCTCTCCAAATATGGAAAAACGGAACTTGAGAGAATGGTTTAATGAGGAATTTGGTGAATTATTCTCAAGTAAGCTAGCCGATTTATTGAAAGAAACCCCATGGAGATTTGATTTACCTTTCATCGGCTTGGATACAGGAGAGAAGCGTTGGTATCAAGATTTAGAAACATTAAGTGAATCTGCTTTCAATCTGCACGAAGCTCGTTTCATATCGTCGTTAATCATCCAACTTTTTGGAGCCATCTTCAATTTCTTGCTTGATTTGAATGGAAACGGCCAATTAGATGAGGAGAGAGCATTTCATCTTTTGTGCAACCTGGGTCGTGGAATTGGTGTCACGACTCCTTATCGAACACAAGTAATGAAAATTAAGACCATTTTTCAAGAACAATTGCGATCCTTCTTGAATGAGTTGAACCTTTCTATTTCTGATGAGAAAATCAAGTACATTGAACAGTCTTTAATGATTGAAACAGTGGATCGTTTTCAAGGACGTGAAAAGGAGATTATGATCATCTCTTTGGTTGATTCGAATCCTGAAGGCTCCATTAGTGACTTGTTACAAGATGATAGACGTTTGAATGTAGCCATAACTCGTGCAAAAAGGAAACTCATTGTGGTAGGAAATATCACGATGCTGAGTATTTTGCCATTTTATCAGAGAATGAGGGACTATCTTAAAAGCATCCACGGCTTGTTGTACGTGTAGGAAGAACAATGTGCGGCATTATTGGCTACTTTCATCAGCAACGAGAAGGACTATGCTCAAATGATAAGTGTTATGAATTATTTAGCAGAAGCTTTGATTCCTTGAGTCATCGTGGTCCTGACTCGAGTGGTTGGACTGAAATTAGGTGGAGTTTGGCATCAGTTGACTACCATGGATGGATTGGAGCACATCGACTCGCGATGGTGGGGGAGGATGTCCAACCCCTAAGGAAACCATCTATTAATGCTTGTTTAGTGGCTAATTGTGAAATATATAACTATGAGAAGTGGGTGGATTCCACTTCAATCAAGAATGTGTCGGATACTAGAACTCTTTTAGAGCAACTCTCGCGACTTGTTCCTGAAAAAGATGTCATCTCAGGTGCTGTTCGCTTTATTAAAAATTTAGATGGCGTGTTTTCCTTCATTTATATGACGAATAACCATCTCATCGTGGCCCGGGATTTTTGGGGTGTTAAGCCATTATATTATGGTAAGAGTAAGGATGGTAAGGAACTTGTGTTTGCAAGTGAGTTAAAATCCTTGGATTTTTTTGAAAATATTATAAGCAAGAGACGTTTCCCGCCTGGAAACATTCTATTGATAAAGTTAGGGAACGGAAATGAAGACATCCTTGGGAATGGTAAGTATCAGCGATTTGTACCCACTTATTATGAAAAGGGAAGACATTTAGCGCATCAGACAAGAGGATATGGTAAAGCTCTACGAACTCTTCAGATCATGTTGGAAGAGGCATTAATTAAACGGATTAGAAATCTTGATGACATTGCCATTTTACTTAGTGGTGGAGTTGATTCATCAGTCCTTGCAAAAATGATTGACGATCTTGCAAGAGACACATCCATTGATGTTCGGGGCTTTGTTGTCGGATCAGTTGATTCGAAAGACGGCCGTTTCGTGCGTTATCTGCAATCAATTATTAAGTTTCCAGTGACTTACGTGATGCCCACGAATGAGTTATCCTTCATTGAGGATATCTTGGTAAGGGTCGTGAATGCCATTGAGATTGATGATTTGAAACAGTTGACGATAGCTTTTCCTCTTGCATTGGCTTGTTCTGCCATTCGGGAACAAGGATTCAAGGCAGTAATCAGTGGACAAGGAGCTGATGAACTCTTTGGCGGATATTATAGGTATCGTGAAGCCTTCGTCAAAGACCCAAAACTAGCTCAGCAGTTAATGGAACGAGATCTTGACAATATTTCCCAAAACAATCTCGAAAGAGACGACAAGGTCGCGATGTCTTTTGGTCTAGAATTGCGACTTCCGTACTTGGATTTGAAATTATCATCGTTCGTTCGAGCTCTTCCAATTCGATGGAAATTGAAAAGACCAGTCGATCCTGGCCATCAACAAGAATTCAAAGCAGATTCACCAGAGGCGGTGGAGACAAAAGTAATGTTGAGAGATTTGGCCAAAAAAATACACCTTCCTCTTCCCATCGTAATGCGAAAGAAAACAGCATTTCAGTATGGGTCTGGTACCATCAAACTTCTCCGTCTTTTGGCGAAAAAGAAAGGATATAAAAAACTAAGAAACTGGTATGGCTCCTTAATCGAGCAAATTTCCCGCCTTAGTCCTGATAACACGTTTTAAGAGGCAGATTTTATCTTTGGTGTCATAGTTTGTCCGCAATGTTCAAAAGCTGGTTGTTCAGCCCCACATTCTGAACACACGAATTTAGATTCTTCAAATTCCATTTGTACCCCGCAATGTATGGGAGGATCTTGTTCGGCACCGCAAGATTGACATGTAAATACCAAGGTGACTGAAGCCGATTGTTTTTTTGTTTCGACGTGTTCTAGTTTTTGGCTGGCTTCTTGTACTTCTTCATCTGAAATTTTTACATCACGGCTCATATTAAACCCCTCTAACCGTCACTCATGATAATACTGTTGAACGGTAACTTATAAATCTTACTTGAGAATTGATGTGTGAGTGATGATGATGGTGAATGAGTCAAGTAAATCTAAGAACTTTCAAGCACTATTTTATCTCTCAGTCATTACGACGGGTTGGGTCTTAGTAATTAGCTTCCTATCTCTTCTGAAGAAAGTACCAATGGCTGTTCTCCTAGGGATTGGAGGCATTGTTATTTCCATTGCACAATTTATCATTGAATCTGGCTGGATTTACGTGACTACCATGAATGAAGAAGTTAACTTTTCTAGTTTACAAGAGAGGATTCAGTTTGCAATGCGACGTCGTGGTTCAGCCTGGTTCTACGCGCAAATAGTCATTGACATCTTGTACATCCTCTTGATGATACTATTGGGATGAAAAATGCTGAGGTATTCAGATTTCATCTACGTGTATGCTTCTAGGATTTATGATGTTCATCTTGAAGATGGGCAGTTCATTGACAATGTGGTCATTAAAATAAGGAATGATGGTATCATTGAGAAATTAATACAGAACTCAAGCCCCACTGATGTTCACGATCCATCGTTACGTTTTACGGGCAGTGTCGTTACTCCCTCATTCGTGAATGCACATACTCACATCATGGATACCCTTGGGAAAGGTCTTGCACTGGGATTAGAATTGGATGATGTTGTCGGTACTGCTGGTCTTAAATTTCAGATATTAAATAGAAATTCTAGGAAAGACAAGAGGTTGTGGTTACAAGAGGCTTTAAAAGAACTTCGCCAAAGTGGGACCAGCTTTTTCATTGATTTCCGCGAGGGAGGAAAGGAAGGGGTTCGCCTTCTGAAGGAAGCATTAGTTCGGGTGTCTGGGATGGATGCGATCGTGCTAGGGAGACCTTTTTCTTTGGATGATTTAGATGATGTATGCTCGGTAGCCGATGGTATTGCCTTAGCAACTCCTAATTTATATGATGACGACGAGTTGTCTCTAATTTGTGATGTAGTTACAAAACAAGGGAAAATATTGGCTACACATCTTATGGAATCTAAAAAAGTTGTGAAAGTATCATTGGAAAACCATGGAAAGACAGATCTTGAAAGAGCCCTTGATCTATTAAATCCAGATATTGTGGTTCACTTGACACAAGCCTCGCCTGAGGACTTGAACTTAGTTAGTTCCGAAGTGAAATTGATGGTTTTTTGTCCGCGTTCTAATGCCTTCTTTGGGTTAGGTATTCCACCTGTAGCGTGGTGTCTGCAAAGTGAAGTACCCTTTGCTTTTGGATCAGATAATGCAATGACTACTCCGCTGGATGTGCTTGCTGAGGCGAGATGGCTACTTCTCCGACTAGCGGAGGAACATCATCACTTGTTTACAATGGATACCTTGAAGGAATTCTTTCGGGCACTTGTTGAGTATCCTCCAAAACAATTAGAAACGCCAATGGGAAGAGTTGCTCCAGGCTATAAGGCAAACTTTATCGTTTGGAATGTAAATTCTCCTCGTTTTCGGCCCATGAACAACTTTTTAGAACATCTTTTATTGCGGAGTTCTAAAAAAGATATTCTGAGAGTTTTTAGTGCTTGAAAGATATGATGGATGAGGTGAACGGTTTCAAGAAAGGAGGCTTTTCGATGATGCTCGGAGAACTATCTAAAGATTTTAGGAAAAAAGACAATGATGTACTTCCTCATGTCATTTTAAATGCAGCAATGACTCTTGATGGGAAAATAACTACGAAGGGTGGAGATACCAATCTTTCTAATGAAGATGACTGGAGAAGAGTACATTTGTTGAGAAATTCCGTTGATGCCATCATGGTTGGTAAAAATACTATAGTGAAGGATGATCCAAAGTTAACAGTAAAACCACATTTACTACCTCCAAGGACGTCGATTAGACATCCCATTCGAGTAATCATTTCCAGCACTCTTGATATGCCACTAAATGCTAAAGTTTTCAATTATAAAATAAAAGAGGTACCCACGCTTGTTGTCACTACAACCAAGTCGTCATCAAGCAAGAGGAAGATGTTGATGGAAAAAGGTATTGGTGTACTAATCTGTGAAAAAGAGAATGGTCAAGTTGACCTTCATCAGTCGATGATATTACTGAAAAAGAGGGGAATCAGATCAATATTATTAGAAGGAGGGGGGACATTAAACTGGCAAATGTTAAAAGAGGGACTTATTAATGAAATTACCGTTCAGATAGCTTCAAAGATTTCTGGAGGAGGTTTAGGTGCCGTGTCATTCTTTGAAGGAGATGGATTCCATTCACTTCTCGAATCGCCAACACTGCTGTTGATTGACGTGCAGAAAATTGGGAACAATGTAGTTCTTCATTATAAAGTAGAGTACAGGAAAAAATGATGAAATCACGATTTTCTTTTCATTACGGTACCATAACGGTGCGTTTTCCGGTAGGGATTGGCTCAGAATGAATGCTGAGTATCAAGTTGGAATGTATTTGCTAAATCATCTTGATGATGTGAAATTCTTGGAAGCCTGAAGAAATACAAGGTTCAATGGCATATGCCGCATCAGCCTTTTTTAGGGATTTGAAGAAGTAGGAGTTGTTGACCCTTGACATCACGTAATAACTTTGAAAGGATGGAAATTCTTTAATGATCTGATAAGGAGATTCTTTTTCTCCCAAACCATACCAACCAATTAGTACCAGCCCGTATGAAGTTACTAATTCTTCTAAACTTAGAAAGAATTCTTTCACCACTTGTTGTTCTAACTTATCTAATAGGGTGTCAATCCCTATGCTTAAGACGATAGGTCTGAGTGATGTTTCCACTTCATTTATGTCGCGCGTTTCTTGCTCTATTGTAGTAGTTAGGTAAGTATCAACGATGGATTTGATGATGTTCAAGAAAAAATTACCAGATTTGCTTTCATACTGCCTTAACAAGGGAACCCAACTTATGCGCGAAATCGCTGGCTGTGGTATTGAGAAAACAATGCTATGAAGGTTTTCAAGATGGGGAGTGGTGACGATGTTTGCTAAGTATTGGTAGAATAGACGATGGAAAGCCATTTCAGTGGGAATTTCGATGACAATTTTTCCAGAATTAAGGAAATTGCTGTACATCGATGCAATGAAGTATGGGAGAAGGGCTGATGCTGAATATGAAACTTGGAATAATGATGCACTTCCATGATAAAATCCATCAAAACTCTTACAATTGTCTAGTTCTTCAATTCCAGATGATATTTTTCCTTCAAAGGGATCCGGAATGGGTTTTAATGGTGATAAAACAGCTGGTACTTGTAATTCATTTGGAAAAATGATTCTGAATTTGCCATCAGCCATGCTATAAGTAAGGGCATATTGTCCTAGGGTTCTGTTCTTGGCCTTGTGAATGAGAAGAAGTCTGTAGGGTATTTTTTCGTCTCCGATATTCCAAGTATCCCATTTCAATTCATATACGGCATCTACGAGCCATGGTAGACTTGTTTGTGGTGTTTCTAATGTTTCAGAATCTAAAATGAAAAATGAATTGATGTTTCTTTGCTTGCATTGTGAAATTAAAGTTTTTTCCCAGTAACTAACTTCTTCTGCCATCATTGAGGGCAGAAATGCTGACCAGCTATCGATTCCGATGTTCTTGACGTTTCTCTCCTCAGCAATCTGGAATACTTGCTGAAAAAACTCAGCCATTGTTTCGTATCTTATAAAATGGATTTCTTGTTGAAGAAACTTGGTTGCTCCAAGTCCGACTCCAGTAACATCAACAAAGGTGATGTTTTTCCCTTGGATGATTTCTTGATTATCTAAAATGTAATCACGTGCTGGTAGTCGGGATGTAATGAGCATTGAATTTGGAATTGATGAAAGAACTTGGATTAATAGCCTACTTTTCCCAGTTCCCACTCCACCATAAATTAAGAAACTGTATGCTCTGATAAATGCTTGATCTTGGTTTTTGTTCAATGATGTACTCTTGTTATTGCTTTTTTTGATGAATTGCCGGAATAGGTAGTCGACAACAGTCTCATATACATTTTGATGACCAAATCTTGCTCTTAGATATTCGCGGTCATATAGTAGTTCTTCAGATGTCATAGAACTCTCCAAGTATTGAAAAGTAATCCACCAATAAAAACATTGAGGATGCTCTCGGCAACATTTGGCCAGTTTTCTCAAGTTGCTGTGATGGGAGATCTCTTCGATAATAAAGTTGATCATTAGAATATTAACACGAAATTACAGTAAAATCGGGAAAATTCAGTAGATTGATGAAAAAAAATTGCTTTCGGTCATCTGGATGATGAGGTCAAGTATGATCGTCATTACGATGTAGTTAAAGGAAAACTTTTTAAAAGAGTGACTCTTAGATTTAAGTGGGATCAATGCTCCACTGATAATCTTGGATTAACATAGAACTCTTCAGTGACAAACCTTCGAATCTTCAGACGAAATAAGATCAAGGTATCCGATAAAATCAACGAATTATTATGTAATCGCAGATTTCAATCAAAAAATAGATTTCTTCGCTTAGAAAATGTTTAAAATTTTTAATTTGAATTCCATTGTATGAATTTTAGAAAAATGAGGTGAAAAATATGGCAGGTGCATTCGCAAACGCCCGAGTTGAAGCTATCATAAGAAATGCAGGTGCTCAAAGAGTATCCGCTGAAGCTATTGAGAAGCTAAATGAAG
>JAJRXH010000584.1 GCA_024276395.1 archaeon | reverse complement strand
ACCATTAACAGCGGCCATCCTCCAATTCCTATTATTAGCGATCATCTTCAGTGGAGGCGTGTTTAGCAGCGTTTTTCTCAGTAATCTTGCTCTGAATAGATATTTCAATGGTCCTTACTTGAAAACTTACTGGTTCATTAATAATACATCATGAAAGCTTGGCCATTGATGATGTCGAAGAGAAGGCAAACTTCATACGTACATCTTGCGATTATCCAGCTTGAAAAAGGGAGGAAAATGCGATAAAGAATCATATCTGAAATCAAGAAAAAAAACAGCAAAATGACGAGTTACTGCTCTCATCAAAAATCAAAAGCCAACAATTGGATTAGAGACAGGATACACAGGCCCAATAACCTTTCCATTCTCCATTCGTTCGAGACTCACATAAATTTGATCTGGGGAAAATCCCATTTCTCTCAAAATCTTGACCACACTTTTCATCATTGGTGTGGGACCACACACGTAACAAATTCCATTCGCGACTTCTACATGCTCCTTTCTCAACAAATCCGTGATTTTTCCAACATGGCCCTTCCAATGGGGGTGAGGTGTCTCCACGATGAGTATTGCTTCCCACTTGGACAAATCTTCCTCATAGAGGAAGTCAGCAGGAGTTTTTACACCATAAAAAATCTTCATCTTCGTCTTTTCCCCATCGAGACTATGATAAATGGATCTTATTGGAGTGATTCCAGTCCCTCCAGCAATGCCATGTATTATCTTCCCTTCCGAAATGTCAAGAGGGAAAGCCGTGCCTTCTGGGCGTGAAATTGTTACTAGATCCCCACGTTGATACTCGAACAGTTTGCTTGTCAATTCTCCCCACTCACGAATGGAAAATCTTAATTCTGACTCTTTAGTTCCAGATGCAATTGCCATCGGCGATCTTCCTAGGGAAGGATGTTCTGGTAGGGATATCCAGCAAAATTGTCCAGGTTTAAAAGAAAAATCACTGGGTTTATCAAATACAAAGGTCTTCACGGTTGAAGTTTCTTGAATGATTTCCTTTATGGCCAAGTTAAACACTCCCGATTCACCTCCATGATCATTCTCAGATTTGAGAATCTTATATCATTTTTGTAATGACCTTTGTCTCATCACGAGATGGCAAGATCGTGGAGTTTTTATGATGTCAAGAGTAAGCGTGCGTGAGGAGCGTGTTCTCGAATGACTAAGCCATCGATCACCATCAGAGAAGCAAGAATGGAGGATTTACCACAAGTCCAACAATTATCAGAAAAGTTGTGGAAAAAGGATCCAAAAATCGTGAATGCCTTCCCAGAATGGCTCACCTCAGATTTTGTTCCTGATACTCTTCCGAATTGGATTAAAGATCCACGACATCATCCTTTGGTGGCTGTTGATGAACAGTCTGAACAAGTTGTTGGCATCGTGAATGCAGAAATCATTGATCAAGGAGAAACCGCCTGGTTAGAAGGTATTCGAGTAGATCCAGATTACCAAGGGTATGGAATTGGGAAAGCTCTCACGGAGCGTCTCTTGAACTGGGGTAAGAAGCAGTTGACGATCAAGCAATTCCGACTGGTTGCCCTACAGACAAACAAGGCTTCCTTATCCTTGGTCAAGAAACTAGGCTTCGTGGAAGCAAACGACTTGATCGGCGTGAACATTCCCTTGACAAGGATTCCAGCTAATGAAAGGGACGCTTTATTTCGGTTATCTCCCAAGATTTCAGCATCATGGGAAGTCTTGCAAAAAAATTCTGATGAAGATGCCATCCTCGAATGGTTTCAAGCTCAATGGACCAAGCTCAATGGACATTCCACGATAGGATTGGGAGGACTCTTTCTTTCCATCAAAAAAGAAAATATCGAGTATCTGCTCGATGGCTGGCATTTCTTAGCAAAGCGATCTCCTGAAGGAGAAATACTCGGGATAGCATTGGTACGTCGTAGCCGTGGGAGAAATGAAATCAGCATTCCGTCCCGTGCCATCCTTTGTACTCCAGAATCTTTGATTACCGAGGCAATCAAGAAAAGTCATGAATACATCATTTCTGAGCTAGAGCCAGAGACGACAGACCTTAGAATCTTGTCACGATTTTTGAATGAAAAAATGATTAAACCTTTCATGCCAGCCCTAAGAAAATACAAACACCCATCATTCACCATCGTTCTAATGGAGAAGAAAAATATCCTTTCATGAAATAGAAACTAAAAAAGAACAGTCATCGGCCATGGGAAGGAATTCCAATCACTTCGTGTTCTTATTCTTATATTTCGTAAAAAGATTTTTTCACTGTAATTTCGATTCTAAGACTGGAAAATTACACTGAATCAACACGATGTCAGGATTGAAAAGACAGAGAAGATGAAAAAAGGTAAAAATTCTCTTGACTGTGGATAGACCACAACAAATCGTTTTTCGCATCAAAACTCGAGGAACAACGATTGCATCATAGATGACGTGATGACGAGACTTGAAAACAGCGTTCGATGGCCAAAGTGGCATGATCGATAAAATTGAGGAAGAAAAAACAAAAAAAGAAAAAAATACTCTAAATACCCATATATAATACCATATATAATAGATAAATAATATTTCCGCAACAATAACTTAACTAAATAGTAAAGTATAAGCCTTAAAACTGATGTACGTAACAAATAAGATGAAAACACTGCTAAGAAGATAAAAAATTATTCCTATGATAAACAACATTTCTGTATTATTAACTGCTACTGCAAAAATATTTGCTAATAACAAAGAAATGAATATCAACATCAGCAGCATTAAGATATACCAATATTTTTTCATCGAGGAATCTCTTGGAAATATTTTGATAATTCTCCAGCCAAAATACATACTTAAGGCTAATATTATTATTATGATAAAATCAATCACTACAAATACTGATGAAAATTGATTTATTAAATCAAGACTCATTCTTAGCACCTCTTTTTACTTCTTTAAATGAAAAAGTTTCGTCGTTAAATAGCCTTTTTATCTCATTAAAATACTATGTCTCCATGTTTTTTCCCAAATAAGCTTGAAGCGTTCCCAGACTTATTAAGTAATTCAATTACATCTTTAAGTTTTTCCTTCACGTGCGCCTTGACCATATCAGACTGTAACATTATTTTTAATAACTCTACATACCGACTTACATCGTCTGACTCATAATTTTTTCGAGCTTTATCAAAAAGTTCACGTGCAAGGCTGAACTTAGACATCTTTCCCTCATTTATGTCTGTTAATAAATCGTTTATCATTTTAATATCATCAATAGATGAATCTATACCCATTATTTTGTCATCGGAATCATTAATCTCGTATATCAAATTCATCTTTAGCAAGATTTCAAGTGTCGCTGATTCAATCACCTTTAACATCTCTTTATCTTGTGGTATCACTGTCATTAGACTAAAACGCTCAAGTAATCCAGAGAAATTTAGATCTTCAGTAGCAAGCCTTTCATATTGTTCAATGATATTATCAGAAAGTTGTTGTTGTGTTCGAATGATGAAAGTGATGTGCTTTAATTTAAAGAAATAAAAATGATCTCCACTCATATCAACATGTCTAATGCCATTACTAACTTCAAGGGATATAGCCAATAATGCTGACATCAAGCCAGCAAACATTACTGGATCCTTAGACTTCATTTTTCCGTCTGGCTGAATGATTTTATGATATAATAATAATCCACTATCCTGAATTACTGATATTTCCTTTATCATTCCGTTCCTTAACATTGAATAACCCACATCCTCTTCTTTCATTTCCTCCATTTATCACCACCCACGTGCAAATATTCAAGGTGATTCCATTATTTTCCATTAACTCACCTAGAAAATCAAAAATGGCTGATGATTTTGCAGTGTCAAGAAAGTTTGACTATTGCTTGATTAATACTCTCATTAATACTTTTTATTTAGTTTTCTAATGAAACAACTCAACCCTAAAAGAAAGTTAGAAAAAATTTTTGTTCTTATTATATGACCTTGGAATTAAGTGTAAGTCAGACAAGTTGTATTTACCTCATTACGGATTTCTTTACGAGATATAAGTGTTTATAAGTGTTCCTTGATCATTCATTGTATGATTATTGGAAAATTCTTGTTATTACTATAAGATCGGAATTTCTATAACAGATGCTCAATAAAGGAGGACTAATTTAGAAAATTGACGCCTCACAATAATTCAAATGAACGCTCCAGTAGTCTTTGACTTGATAAAAAGAGAAACTCCCCTTGATGACGATAGAGCAATTTTCTATCTTTGGACTTCGTGAAGAAATAACCACATCACGAAAGACACGATTTAAAACTTGAAAACCACACACATCATTGATATAATGATGTAATAGGCAGTCAGAGATATAAAAAAGGTAAAAGAAGTTAAATGAGTAAGTATCAATGGATGTATAACAGGTGCCATTAGTAGGCAGAAGCAAGATATACGACATCTGCTGCTTTTTTACCACAAAAGATGCAAGGGCCAAAAGGTTCTTCTTTCTTTTCTATTAAAGTCCCACGGATTTCCACGGCAAATTCCGCTTTTAACTCATCAGCGCAATCCTTGCTTCCACACCAATTTGAGCGTACGATACCTTTCTTCTTTGGATACTTTTCACGCATCTCTTCGATGTTCTTGACTTCATAAAGAAATTCATTAAATTTTCCCCAGGCCTTCTCTTTAAGTGACTGTTGCACTTGATCCAAAACTTCTTTGGTCTTTGCCACGACCTCATCACGTTTTACAAAGATTTTTTCTCCATTGTCTCGGCGTACAAGCACGACTTGTCCCTTTTCAACATCTTTTGGCCCGATTTCTATCCTTAAAGGAATTCCTAACAATTCATACTGGTTGAATTTCCAGCCGGGTGTGTAATTATCACGTAAATCGGTCTCGACACGAACACCTGCGTCCTTGAGTTCTTGATACACTTCTTGAACGGCCTGAGCGACCACTTCACCCTTACCCTTGAAGTAAATGGGAATGATGATGACTTGAGTACCGGCTACCGAAGGAGGAAAAACTGCCCCCTTTTGATCTCCGTGAACTGAAAGAATGGCTCCAATGAGACGAGTGGTCACGCCATAACTAGTCTGGTGCGCATGTTCTTGCTTGCCTTCCTTGTTTTCAAAGCGAATTTTGAAGGCCTTGCTGAAATTTTGTCCCAGATTATGAGCTGTGCCAATTTGTAGAACCTTGCCGTCTGGAAGGGGTGTATCAAATGCAATGCTATATTCAGCTCCTGGAAACGTGTCATGACGAGGACGCTTTACAATGAGATAGGGCAAACATAATTGGTCAAACAATTTCTTGTAAATGTTCACCGCTTCCATCACTTGTTGGGCTGCCTCTTCAGCCGTAGTATGGACGGTATGTCCTTCATGCCACAGGAATTCACGATCACGCAAGAGCATCTTGGTATCTTTCGTGTCCCACCGAATGATGTTGCACCATTGATTGATCTTTAGAGGAAGGTCGGCATGGCTCTTGATCCACAAGCAGAACATGGAATACATGATCGCCTCGGAAGTAGGACGAAGTCCTACCTTTCTTTCTAATTTCTTGTCACCGACTCGAGTAACCCAGGCAACCTCGGGAGCAAATCCTTCAAAATGCTCAGCTTCTTGTTCTAATAATTCTTCTGGAAGAAAAATGGGGAAATAAGCATTCTTGTGACCAGTATCCTTGAGCATCTTGTCAAGGATTTTTTGAATGTTCTCCCAGATGGCATATCCATTAGGAAGTAACACGTTAGCACCTTTCACTAGCGTGCGATTATCAACGATTTGAGCTTTAATCACGACCTCATCATACCATGCTGGAAAATTTTCGAACTTGTCGTTTTCTAAGGGCAACCTTCCTTTCACCTTCCAATCTAATGATGTTTCATGCCACCAACATCATTTCTCGGTTATTAATATTTGGTTGAATTACATGGCAGTTCAATGATTCATGACAGTGTTTCATCACTCCGATTAGACACTAGCGATGGCCTCTTTTTAGAAGGTGCAAGTAAAACCTATGGTGGGATAAATTCTTACTATATCCATTTAAGATGCTGCAATTCCCCAATCTATTAAAGACTGATGGATGAATTCAATACCAACTGAAGCAACCACTAGTGCCATCAATCTAGCGAGAATGCGGATTCCAATAGGTTTTAGTAATTTCATCATGATGTTTGAAGATAACAAGAACGCGCCGCTCAGTAACACGGCGATGATGATGGCCATGAATACCGGAAGGAGCGGATAATTGGTTGATAACGTGAGAATGAGAGTGATGGTTCCTGGTCCGAGTAACAATGGTAGTGCAAGAGGTACAGCAGCTATTTCTGTTAGTTCAACTTCCGTGACTTCTTTTGCCTTCATTGTTGCTTGAGAAGTGGATTCTTTCGTCGTTTCCGTCATGAATGTGCGCAATGCAGATAATAAGAATAACAAACCTCCAGCAAACCGAAATGATGAAATGGGAACTCCAAGCAGTTCCAAGAAGGCGCGACCAAGAAAGAGAATACCTATTGACAATATCATCACGATGATGGTGGAACGAATGACGATAAAACGACGCTGATGTGCTTCTAGCTGATCGGTCATTGACAAGAGAACTGGTGTGACTGCCATTGGATTGAGAATGGCGAATAGCTGGAAAGTTAGTACCATCACGAGTTCAACATCGGTAATTATCACTCATCATCCTCCATTAATTTATCTGAATGAAGGAGTTTTCCGGTCTGCAAGTCATTCATCATTCGCGTTCAAGTCGTTCATTTATACGAAAAAGAGACTCAAGTTTCACTTTTTTGGAAAGGATTAAAGTCTTTCTATTTCATCAATCGTGATGATTAGAGGAGAACTTGTGAAAAAAGATCTTTTGTTCATTATCATATTATCTGAAGTTTCATTCATCCAGAGGATTCTGATTCGTTGGTTGCAGTT
>JAJRXH010000583.1 GCA_024276395.1 archaeon | reverse complement strand
GGGGAACACCTGTTGTAATCGGGGCCTTTCTGCGAGGTCAAGAGAAATCGTGGCGATTTCCATCAGTGAAACCACCTCACCTCGTGGAGATGTCCCCCTGTTTTTATCGGTCACCCTTTGCGAACGAGGACATCATCGTGCACGAGGGATTTCTGAATAACTCTCCCAATTTGATTAATTGAAAAAAATTGAATGCTGGAAATGATCATTTGTTCTCATGATTTATAGTCCTTGAGTCGTTCTTTCTGAGAAATTAGCAGAAATTAAACAGAAAAAAATACTTATTACTTTTCTTGTTGTTCGGACTCTAGCAAAATTGATGGTGATGATGGTCGTGCTTATATCCAGTCTGATAACATTAAAATAAAATCGTCATCTTAGTAAAGTGCCGTTTCAAGATGGTGGTAAACTTGAGTGACATCCAAGTCGGTAAGGTATTGATTTTAAGGAAAGAAAAAAAAGATGTTTTCAAGTTTTGTTGGTTCCATTTCTGTTGGAAATTTTATTGTCCTTGTTGATCCTTGGTCAGTTTTTTCAGCATCTTGACTGGAATCTCTTCGTGAGATATTGTTTATTATCATTTTTATACACGATTGCTTCTTCAATGCTAGTTGTTAACTTACTGTGAAAGAGGATGAGGCTAAATCTTTTATTCACCGTGTATTCTCTCGAGTCAACATCACTGTCGAAGAACAATTAGAACAGCGACGGAAAGAAATAGCAAGCGGAAAAGATTGCTGGGAACTTTCTATGATATTGTTGGTACAATCTTTATTTTTGTTGGTAGTAAATGGAGTAATTCTTTTGATTTCGTGGAGACTTGCTGTCCCAGTCTTGTTACTTTCGGTTGCTGTGGTCATCTTTCTTGGCTACAGGCATTTCTCCTTGCGGTCACTTTTGACAGCATGGGTGACTGGATGTGATGATGTAGAACGAAGAGTAACTCATCGCGGGCCGTTAAAGAACTTCCTAATCAATTGAGAATTGGATTTTCTGCTGGACGGTTTTTCAAGCTCGCTGTGGCCTGTTTTCCTTGATATACGTGTTAATCTTCTTTGCATCTCTTGTTGATTTCCTTGAGATTGACAAGATAGGAATTCCTACCATTGAATTCCCACTAGGGAATTCAGACTTTCTTTCATCATTGCTCGTTCCCGCCATCATTGATGTTGTTGCTTTCATTTCAGTTACTTCTATCATTCGTACCGTCAATCGTCGTTTTTGTCATTTTAGGGATGGTGTGGTGGCACGATGTAACACGAGATGTTGCTGTTCTTGCGGTTTCCTTTCATCATTTATCAGAGAAAGAACGAATGATTCATGAACGGATTTAAGGTATGGGCATGTTCCATTATGAATCAAGTGGATGTTGTAATAAATGGATGTAGTAATCAACACGGTGACAAGTTTGATAGGAGGTCAAATTTTTCAACTTACCAGTTTTTCTCAAGTTTGAAAATCATTGCGTGATAACATTCTTGATTCTTTATTCATTTGCAGGGCTAATCCTCCCCGTAACTTAGGTTTCCTTTATTTTCTCTTCAAAAAGATTATCTTAGATTTACTGCTCTCTAAATTTTATTTTTTGTCTAAATTCTCTATGATGTTGATTCCTGTTGATCGTCATTTTTTATCGGATGAGAAGATTTTTATATCATCACGTTTCGTGCTTACTTTGAGATTACATCAATGTGCGGACAAATTTTCCATGGCTGTTTATAAAGACGCTATTGGAATGAAGGTGAAATGAATGTATCGACTGGCTTCACATCCGATGTTGACATATTTTTTGTTTCTTGCCATCGTGGGAATTGCACTCACTGCGGTTTTTCTTCTTATGTATCAAGGAATTATGACTGCGATGCCCCAATTTATGACGTGAGGGATACTTGACGATTTTTCACGTCGTATTAGGTAACTTATTTGAATCTTAAGTCAGTAACTGGAGTTATTTTCTCTTCAGGATGGATTTGATGTCTTCTTCATTCTTTTTTACAATGACAAATGTCATCGGAGTGTTAATATTTTCTGTAGATTCTCATCAAAAATGTTGACATCATTATAGTTTCATCCTTTCAAGCAGATAAAATCTAAAAAAGTTAAT
>JAJRXH010000582.1 GCA_024276395.1 archaeon | reverse complement strand
GAGGATAAAACACGAGTCCTCGTGGGATTACCCTTGGTCACGGGTGGTTTCTCTCTTTTTTCTCTTCAGCCAATACCCCCACGCAGCTGCTGGCAACGTCTGCAGAATTCGAGGGACACGATTGCCTTATCGGGAACTACATGACAACGCCGTCCCGCATTATGGCATACAGCACCCGTAGAATCTTGGCCATTATGACGACCTTTGCTACCTTTTACAAGGACTCGATTGGCAAGATTCGGTGAAAGCCCGTAGAACCTTGGCCATCATGGCGACCTTTGATACTTGTGCATGTTTTCCTCGTATCCGCAAGTGACGGTAAAACTTGGCAAAACACCCGTTTCGTGACAGAGCATTCAAGACGGGGACCATACACGGGTACAAGACATCACGCACCAGTACTTCGTGTATGAGGATGATTACCACAAAAAATATGAGCAATTAGGACATAGACATAAAGAGAGGGAGTTGCGAGACACGTGCCAGATGTCTATGTTGTAAGGTAAGGGTCTCTCAGTGAATACCACGTGCTGCGTCGGAATCTTGCGTCATCACGCGCCATTCGCGGGTGAACAGACGTAATCTCCCATGGCCAGGGAGGGGACGTACTAATCAGATCCCACACCTTGATTTTTCTGGGAACGCCGCCAGGAAATCGTGAGGAGACGAGGTACCCCATACCATACGTCACGTACAGGATGACAAGCCACCTGAGGGCACATGTCGGTAAAACATCGTGAGAATCACCAGCCATCCCCTGTTTTTCAAACTCCGTTATTTGAGAATCATGTCCGATTTTTTACCAATGATGACCCACATGAGGATTCTTGACGAGGAATCGTGAAACGAGGAAGATCGTTTGCTGCTTTTTATCGCCACGGATTCCAATCGCGGCGACTATAATGCGCATCAACACGTTTTTGTCGCTTCATTTCGAGAAATAACGGACTTTGAGAATGAGGAGCCTGCACGGTGGTGGGCAGGTTTTCAAATACGAGGTCCTTAAGCGGCCTCAAGAAGAATGTCCGACCTTGCGAGAACGCCATACGGTGGGAATGACCCATTGGAGCACGCGATGCCACCGTTGCCCGTGGAGGACGACACGCGGTAAGGGTTGTCATAGTAGAAAGGATTCCTGCATCTCGTCACATAACCGTAACCACGGTGAATGTTCGCCTCTTCCGCCGCTGTCGTCCTCAACGGACTCCGTAATCGCCTTCCCGTGAGCAAAGAGGATAAAAAACGCTATCTCGTTGTATTACGCTAGTTACTGGCGTTTTTTCATCTCTAGGTTTACCAACCAACCACGCCAACACATCAATGATTTCAAGTTCCCAAGAATCATTGCAATATCATCCTTGCAAATTCTGTCCCACCACGACATTTGATAATAAAAAGATCCATCACCTGATTACCCAAAAAGAAAGTGTCTTGGAACTTGCACTACCATCAAACAACATTCATTTTACTGAAATGAGGGAAATTCTCATCGATCACGTCACAAATATTTCTTTTTACTGAAAAAAATCGAGAAGATAAACGTGTTTTCTTCAACTCACTAGGTCTAAGACTTTTATCTTAAACAATCATTTATGGATAGCAATATCGTTATTTGAAAGGGACTAAACAAGAAGAAACTTCAAGATATGGTTACTTCCCAATTAACAATAATCAGGCTAATCACAAAGATCTTTTGATTCAATACGATAGAAAACAGATGATCAACAAGAAATGAATAAGGCAAGAAGCGTAAATTACCACAGCCATCACATCATCGTGAAAGAGGATGACTGTCTTACTCAGCACATCATCTTCTAGAAACCTAACATTTTAAAAAATCAGATCAATAAGAAAAATTAGAGTCGAAAGAATTTATGGATGAATGACGAGGAGACGAACAAAAATGAAAAAAATGCTAAGAAGACAACTAGTCTTGCCCGCATTTATGATCATCTCTTTCATCCTCATTGCTAACATATCAATAATCGCAAAAGAAATCACACTTATATTTGCACGCAATTCTCCCAAAATTCAGCAGCGAGATGCAACACCAATTTCCACGATGATACCTTCTTCAGTCCCAGAACACGAACATGACAGCTTCACTGATAAAGGAAATGATGTAATGACAAAAAAACAGAAAAAAGGAGCACTAACTCTACCAAAAGACCACACATCACATTTAGATAAATCTTTATCACAAAAAACAGCGGGAGTCCCGGCCTATGTTCTCAAATATCCAATAAACTTTTTGTGGATTAATGTAAGTGATGCTGATTTTAACACCACTATCATTGAGGGCGCAAGCCAAATTCGAGAGATCATCTTACCGTTCGCGTTTCCTTTTTATGATCAACTATTTTCAACATTGTATGTTACTTCATTAGGTTGGATCACGCCACATTTTTACGCGGTCAATTATTTTATGATGACTGGAATGGACTCATTCAAGACCTTTAATACTGGATCATATTTACCAAGTACGATCGCTGCGTATTTAATTGCACCATTAATATCAGACTTTTTCGAAGTTAATTCACTAAACAAACCTGAATTACGACTATTCTTAGGAATTAATGACCACATGACTGTAATCACCTATAGAATCACCAAATCCAATTATGGTGCAATAAATGTCACGTTTCAAGTAGTTTTGATGAAAAATGGAACGATAGTATTCAATTATCGACAAGTAGATGCTCTCATTAATGATCCAAGGTTCACTACTAATATAGGATTAAATTATGGTGACGGATTTACCTACAATAGCGTCCCCTTGACCTCCTTGGGTAATGGACAAAACATAACCATAAGATTCGAACGAATTAATCCAGAAAGGGATTTAGCTGTCACTATTGATCATTCAGATATTTATTATTATGCGTTTAATGAAAGCATTCAATTGATCGCCCACGTTGCAAACATTGGT
>JAJRXH010000581.1 GCA_024276395.1 archaeon | reverse complement strand
ATTCATTCATTCATTCATTCATTCATTCATTCATTCATTCATTCATTCATTCATTCATTCATTCATTCATTCATTCATTCATTCATTCATTCCATTTTTTTAAGACCATCTCCAAGGCAGCATCGACGCCCTCCTTCAGCAGCACGTCTTCGTGGTCTTTCAGCTTGGTGAGAATCAAGGCAAGAACTACATCTTCTTCAGCGTAAGGGCTGTTAGGAGTGTAGCCTGGGAACATCTTTTTAGTTACCACGGCCGCTACAAAATCAGCAACTATTTCTTCAATTTCATAGAGAAAAAGTTCTTTCATTGTCCAGAATGGAACCGGAGATGACTTGTCATCCATTTGAACGCGGATTTTTTCCCATAACTTCTTGCAGGATTCTCGGTCGGAAAAAGGATGCTGGTCATGAAAAAATACATGTGCAATCTCATGGAATAAGGCATCGGGTTTCAGTAAGAGAGATGGTGCAATATGGACGGTAGCAGCTCGCCTTAGCCCAAATCCGGTGGCATGAGGAATGGAATCATCTAACGATCCCAAGAACTTGTTTCACGCCACTCTTATCGGAAGAGATCGTCGTGGTCTGCCTGTTAACTGGTGTAACACCTTGATTCCTTTCCTTAATGATGCTTGATATTCTGAATCAAGCCAGTTTCGCTCTAGCCAGCGGTCATACCTTTGCCTTTCTTGACAATTCCAATAATTTAGGTAATGCCGTTCATGATATTCTTCCATTATTGGCAGAAATGGAGATAACAATCGTGGAACCAAGTCACTTGAATGCTTTCCCAGGCGAAGTTTAAAATCGAGAATGAATCCATCCCATTCCCAGTTTTCATGGTCATCATTTTCCCTTCTCCGTTCTAATTCGCTAATCAATTGGTCGTACAATCTTTCTACTTCAGAAAACCGTGTTTCTGTTAACTCCAACTTGCCAGCTAATAAGTTCATCCAAGGAAATAATAGGCCCACTGCATCTAATGTGATTTCTTTTGCTTTTTGGGATAGATGTTGTCCCTCTTGCTGTCTCCACGGTCTAAAAATCTTGGATAAAAATTGGTAATGATCCTGAGATGAGAACATTCCACTAGAAAGGGCTCGTCCTCGTTCTATATCTGTTGAAGCCATCATTGCGCCTACTAGTGAGGCAAAGTATGTGGGTCGTGCGGTTATCATTACCATGGATATCCTCTCATTTAATTTATCAATATAATTGATCAATGTAGCGATTATTTAACATCCACCGCTATAATTCCGTGTTCTCTCGTGTTGATTCATTGCAGACTAATTAGGATTGTAGATAAATATTCTTCGGTCGTGTGGTCACTGATTGAACCAGAGGTCCTTACCAGTTGCGGTAGTAACCGTCATCACGTGGTAGTTAGTCATCCCTAACATTAGCGGTAATCACGTCATGAGTGGACAAATCTTGATAGTTCTTGGAAAGAAGAAGCATCGATCTCATGATCCTTACTTGGTCTTCACTGAATTTGAGAGGTAGTTCTTTTACCGGAGATAAGGATCATCAAGATGGGGAACTTGATAAGGGCTAGAAGATAACAAGATTGAATGAATCTTGGAATTAACTTGATGGAGTTTCTTCAAGCTGATTGCCATTCAAGGAACAGTTAATTGCATCGCGTATTTTTCCATGTTTTTCGATGTCTTGCTCGGATTATTTCTTGAAAACTACTCGCTTGCGTGGGGATGGCGTTCCATGGTAAAAGTGCCAAGATTTTTTACGGATTCGTTTCGATTACCAAGTTATTATGAATTACTTGGAATCGATAGTGGTGCCATGATCCCATTTTATCTGATGGGTCGTTCATTTAGGAAGAATGAAATGCATGAAGAGTTGAAAACCAACTGTCATTGTTGATTTATTCCGCTGTTTGATAGAAAAATGTGATAAAGGGACGAAACTGACGATGTTCATTTTATTGTTTTAGGACATGTTAAAAAAATCGGGTATGATCAATAATGAGATGAACCATCATTTTTATTAAGTACTCCGAGATGCCGCGTCTCGTGGCTTAACGCACGTTAATTCCGATGATGTTGGATGTCGTGATGGTTGAT
>JAJRXH010000580.1 GCA_024276395.1 archaeon | reverse complement strand
GTTTCACTCGAACAGATCATCACTGATTCACTTTTCCTCATATAGAAACGAATGTAGAGTTCCTTAAAAAGATCCTCAAGTGAACGAATGTTATCAAACATTCAATCTAAATTAGAGCCGAATGATGGTACAAAACCGTCGTAAAGACTACTTTCATCGCTTTCATCAATCAACAATTGTCTGTCCTTCAACAAGCTTTCCATTTAAAATGCTATAGACACGATGTGCCCGAGCAGCAACCTCTAGATCATGCGTTACACAGACAAGCGTCTTACCCAAATCCTGATTTAATCGTTCAAAGATATCCATCACCAATTCTGTATTTGCTTTGTCAAGATTGCCAGTTGGCTCATCCATCAAGATGATTGGAGGATCATTTGCCAAAGCAACACAAATTGCAACTCTCTGTTGCTCCCCTCCGGATAACAAATCGACCCGTTGATCCTTTACATCCCAAAGGCCAATCCAATCAAGCAATTCTTCTGCTCTCTCCCTTGCCTTATGTCTCTCGACACCTAACAAGCGTTGAGGGAATTCAATGTTCTCTATTGCCGTGAGCTCAGGCACTAGATTGAAGAATTGAAAAACAAATCCTACCGTTTTGAGTCTATATTGCGACAATTCTCTATCTGACATTTTCGTGATGTCCTGCCCCAAAATATACACTGAACCAACAGTGGGATTATCCAAGCCGCCAAGAATGTTCAACAAAGTTGACTTGCCAGATCCAGATGGACCAACGATGGCCACCCATTCTCCTTGATACACCTGCATTTGAATGCCCATCAACACGCGATGCTCCTTGCCAGACTCGAGCTTGTAAGTTTTGACAAGATCTTCAACAGAAATGACAACAGGACGATCAGTATAATCCACGGGTGACATAGCAGCTACCGTTGGACGAGTGGTGGTCCGTTGGTAAGAACCCCTTGGAACATCAGAATCAAGTACTTGAGGTGATTGCTGTAATGCAGCTTGCTGGCTTAACTTCTCCTCCCGCGACGAGTCAGAATTTTTAATTGGTCTTGGAGTAGTCCTCCTCAAGGGAATAGCCGCACTAGCTCTAGACGACTGGATTGGTATATCTTCTGATGAAGAAAATTTTTCTATCGGGAGATTATCCGAAAATTTACGCTTCTCTACATCTACTCGAGATGAAAAGGGTGATGCATTGCGACTAGTAGTCGTTGCTAAGGTATCTTCTGAATTCTCAAAACCAGGCACTTCACTTAGTTCCTTAGAATATTCTGGATCCAAAGCCAAGCTAGTTGCTGATTCTCGCCTAACTACCTCTGTTCTCACAACATCCTCTTTTCCCGCTGTTTCTTTCAGAAATTCTGCAGCCAGAGCCTCCAAAGTATCTAGAGCTTGAGGATCAAGCCTGTGCTCAGTCTCAGAGATATCTGGCGCTTCTAACTGAGCAATCACTTGGGCAGCAAGCTCTTCCAAGTCAAAATCTTCAAAGTCATCCATTTCAATGGATTTTTCAGTTTCTTCATCTTGACTAGGAATGGTAGGTGAAATAGCGGATGAATTATCCACATTTTCTTGAGTAACAAGAGTACCTTTTAGATCTTCCCGTGAAGGTGTGAATGGTAACGATGGAACGTGATCCTTAAATTCTTTTTCCAATTCAAGAAGGGTCTCATCAATAACTCGAGGTGATGCTATCATTTCCTTCTTTCTTGACGGCGGATGTGATTCCTCGGCCTGGGAACTCACTTCTGTTTCAATTCTTGTAGGTACATTCACTCGTGACTGAGAAGAAGGCGTCCCCGTGGAACGAGTCTCATCAACTTTTTCGCCCACCAACCATCTTGGTAATGTCAAGCCTCCAGCCTTAACATGAGTGGCAGAGAGATTAACTCGTTGGAGGTCTTCATCACTAGTAATTAAGGTACTTTTACCACGGCGGAGCAATTTTTTCTTCAAAAAACCCATAATTCTTCTCTTTCTAGAACCAGACACCGTTTTTTTCGTTGAAGAGATACGTGATGCATCCGTAACCATTGTTTTCTCGGTGGTCAAGCCATTTTCTGCTGTACCTCTCCTAGATGTAACGGGTTGAGCAGGCAAGGATTTTTCCTTGGATTTATCAACAAGCAACCATTTTGGAATCGTTGGCTCTATCGTTGAGGAGGATACCGGTGATTCAACTCGTGCTTGCTCTGGGTGTTTTCTTTCTCGATCATTGGTCCTCTCCACTAAAGACGGCGAGGACGCTGGTTGGAAGGACCGTGTTTCAACATTGCTATCTTCAGTTGTAGCAGAAAACTTTTCAGCAGATTTTCCCAATTCTTTTCTCTTCGTGGCCTTAAAAAAAGGTGAAGATGCCAAATCACCTTGTTTAGCTTCTGATTCCAGTTGTTGATTTCCAACACCTTTCAAGTCACTAAAATGCCTCTTATCTTTACGACTTCTATTGCTAGATGGACGTTCAACTGGTGAGGAAGTTATGGGATTGAAAATTGAGGAACTAATGATAGGTCTCTTGCCGCTAGAAGAGGCAGTCGAAGAAGAAGCTAACGTTGCCGGTGAACCGCTGGATAAACGCGATGGTAACGATGTTTCTGTTTCTTTCGACTCTGTTATAGTTTCTTTGATCCCTTCACCATCACCAGCTATTTTTTTAGCTTTTCTTTGATTAATAGAACGTATTTCTCTGTCCATATGCCAAGGGGTGGATACTAATGCCTCTTTTTTCTTTCTACGACCAGTAAGAAAGTCAATTTCATCATCTTTACCTACATTCCCAAAAAAATCAACGAGACCATCATTTTCCTTAGCATTGCCAGATTTTTCTTCTTTTAGCGATAAGGCTTCCTTGTCTTCCTCATCAATGATTGATGTTTTCTTGGAAGACACGTCACAAGTAGGACATGGCTCCTCAACATAAAAAGTCTTACAATTGGGGCATAAGGGCACGGTTCATCGAACTCCTCTACCAACGATTACTTTCTCTCAAAATGTCATTAGTTCACATGACTTATAAAAATTGCTACCTTTGGTCAAAAAAAATTACTCTGAACTTTTAAGAGCACTAGTAACGGGTTTAAAGCTGATAATTAAGGCTGGAATTGCTAAACTAACTGTAAATACTAGCATTAAAGAGATTAAAACCAATGGAAACATGGAAGGAAACTGAATCACGGGAGGGATGTACTTAAACGAATCTTGACGAAACTTATTAAATGAAATGGTAAGAAACAACCCTACCACTGTTCCCAGTAGGGCTGATAACCCAATGGGAAAGAAGAAAAGTTTTATCAAGAACCAAGCGGTAGCTCCACGACTCATCCCTCGTGCCCGAAGGATACCGAGTGTTTTCTGGCGTTCTTGTACTATTTGAAGCCCTAATAGGACCGAAGCGATGAATACTTGAGTAACAATGAACACTGACAAGACCAACAAGAAAGAAGAGAAGGCCAAATTAATGTTTGACCGTTGTGCATCACTTACAGCATCCTTCAGAACGGTAATCTTCACGTCAACGATGTTTTGATCATTAAGGTAGGTAATCAACTGGCTTTTCACACTCTCAACTGATGACTCACGGACATCTTCTTTTAATTTCACGTAAATCCCCGCCACGAAAGAATTTGTCGTGATATTCAGAGCAGTAAGAGTCTCCAAGTTAGTAATTCCGACAAGCGTCTCCCCCTTGATGAAATCAGCAATGCCAGGAAACGTGCGAATAATCCCACGGACGATAAAAGAGTGCAATGTTCCCTCAAAGTTCAAAAAAATTTCTTGGTTCATTCCCCCCAAGCTATTCATAACATCTTCCGTGATGATGAGCGAATAATTTTCTTTTCCAAGGACGTTTTCGAAGAGGAATGGATGATTATCATAAAAATATTG
>JAJRXH010000579.1 GCA_024276395.1 archaeon | reverse complement strand
GTATATGATCTTGGTGGTGGAACCTTTGACGTCTCCATCCTTGATGTTGGTGGGGGTGTCTTTGAGGTCATTGCTACCAGCGGTAATAATTATCTTGGGGGAGATGACTTTGACCAACGCATTATGGACTGGATGGTCGAAGAATTCAAGAAAATGGAAGGAATAGATCTCTCCAAGGACCCAGTGGCGATGCAAAGACTTAAAGAAGCGGCTGAAATGGCAAAGATCGAGTTATCAACAAAAACTGCGACAGAAATTAACTTGCCGTACATTTATGCGGATTCTAGTGGCCCCAAGCACTTAGAACTAACGTTAACTCGGGCAAAATTCGAAAGCTTGGTATCTGACCTCATTCAGTCTACCTTAGGTCCAATAAAGCAAGCCCTATCGGATGCCAAACTCCAACCTGAAGATGTTGATCAAATCTTGTTAGTCGGTGGTTCCACTAGAATTCCAGCTGTTCAAGAATTGATACGTAATTTCTTCCACAAGGAGCCCAATAAAGGAATTAATCCTGATGAATGCGTGGCATTAGGAGCAGCCATTCAAGCGGCCATCATTGAAGGTGATGTGGAAAAGGATATCGTTCTGTTAGATGTCACTCCTCTTACTCTTGGAGTTGAGACCTATGGTGGCGTGATGACTCCAATTATTCCGCGAAATACGACGATACCTGTGAGAAAGAGTAAAATATTCACGACTGTAGTTGATAATCAGCCAATGGTCGAAATTCACGTGCTTCAGGGTGAGAGGAAGAAGGCCTCTGAAAATAAATCTCTTGGAAGATTTCAATTGGTTGGCATTCCACCAGCACCACGTGGCGTACCTCAAATTGAGGTCACTTTCGACATAGACGTTAATGGAATTTTGACAGTGTCAGCTATTGATAAAGCTACCGGGAAAAAACAAGAGATACGTATCGAGGGTAGTACTAACTTGAGTGAAGACGAAATCCAAAGAATGGTCGAAGAAGCACAGCGACATGCAAAAGAAGACGAAGAGTTTGAAAAACGTGCTGAACTCCGGAACGTGCTGGACCAATTGACACATCAAGCTGAACAGAATCTAGAGCAATTCAAGGAACATCTTGATGATTCTCTCAAGAAGGAAGTTGAGTCAAAAATACAAGAAATAAGGAATCTCCTTCAGAAGTCAGATGCAAGCCTACAAGAACTAGAAAAAGCGAGAGATGAATTCCAGAAGGTTCTCATGAAAATCGGTGAAACTGTATACAAGAAGACCGGTCAGGTTCCAGGTGCAGATCAAGTCCCTACTGGTGGAGCAAACTTTGGGTCATCTTCTTCATCATCTCCGCCGCCAAGCAGCGATGCATCCAAGTCCAGTTCATCTTCCAATGAAAATGTAGTTGATGTCGATTACGAAGTTCTCGATGATGAGAATGGCGGGAAGTAAGGAATCTGGTAGTTTACTTGATTTCTTATTTCTTGAAATATCAACGCGAGTCAATGTAATACAGTATTGTGATGTGCGCAAGAAATAGAGCTTTCTATGATATGGTTCCTAACTATCTCTGAATGGGCCAAACTTTTCCATTTTTCTTACTTTTTATTTTTATATTGTTATGTCATATGTTCTTATTATCTTGAGAGCGTTGAATATAAAGCGTTGAATAGGATGCTGAAACTGTTAGAGACAAGCCTTCCCTTGTCACACTTAGTTCAATGAGGGTTGATGTCATGGCCAAACAGAAAAAAGATTACTACGAAATACTTGGCGTTCCAAGGAATGCCAGCAAAGAAGAAATTAGACGTGCCTACCGTAAATTGGCTTTGAAATATCATCCAGATAGAAATAAAGATGACCCAGAGGCAGAAGAAAAATTCAAGGAGATCTCCGAGGCATATGAAGTTCTCTCAGATGACGAAAAGAGGAAGATATATGACCAATATGGCCATGCTGGATTAGAAGGCACGGGATTTGATGCAGAATCAATAGATCCTTTCCAATTGTTCAATCAACTGTTCAGTGACTTATTTGGATTCGGTGATCCTTTTGAGAGTATATTTGGAGATTTTGGTGCCTCGGCTCGTTCTCGGACTTATCGTCAGCAAAGAAGACCTGAACGTGGACAGGATGTCAAGTTAACCGTGAATATTTCACTTGAGGAAGCATACACGGGAACAAGTCGAAAAGTTAAGTTTCCAGTACGCGTGATGTGTCCCGAGTGTCAAGGGACACGGCTAAAACCAGGCCGAGTTTTGCATGAGTGTCCAGATTGTGGTGGAACTGGTCAGCGTCAATACGTGCAACGAACTGCTTTTGGTATCATGTCTCAGATTACTCCATGTCCTACGTGTCATGGACAAGGGGAAGTCATTCAACGTGGTGATGAATGTTCTCGGTGTCGTGGTGAAGGTACCATTCGTGAGGAAAGAATTGTTAAGGTGAACATTCCGGCCGGTGTAGATCATGATATGTTGAATCGCTTGGCTGGGCAGGGAAAGCCCGGTAAGTTTGGTGGCCCACCTGGAGATTTGTACATTCATATCCAAGTGCGTGAGCATCCCATTTTCAAGAGAGATGGGGATGACTTGTACGTGGAATGTCCCATTACCATTACCCAAGCCATACTTGGAGGAGAAACGG
>JAJRXH010000578.1 GCA_024276395.1 archaeon | reverse complement strand
TCAACTTGTTTCACGGATAAGAAATGAATGTTAGCTAATCGTTTTAACTCTGGAACTAATTCGACCAAGTGATTGAGCGTCAATTGAGGCGTATATCCAGATTCTGTCATTATTGAGGCGATCGTTCCCCCCATTCCCACTAGGAGTACATGTGGAAGGTCATCATGACGAATCATCTTGATCCCTATCGCACCGTAATCACGAAATCAGTGTCATTTTTTCTTGGTAATTTGCCGTAGCTCTTCCCGAAGAACAGCTTCTACATCGGGAATTGATCTTTCATAAGGAAGGTAGTCACCAACATCAAGTCCTTGGGGCACTTTAGTTCCTTCAAACATTGCTTCTGAAATGACACCCCCAACCATTGCTGGAGGCACTAAGGCCAATGGCATCACATCTCCTCTTTTTACTGACTGAATGTTAGTTGTCACTTGAAAATCGTCAACGCTCGTGCTCACCTTGCACAGAAGAAGCTTAGTTTTAGGAAGTGGTTCTGCGGACTTTACAACAACAACGATATGATCTATACCTGTTCCCAATAATTTCGGGTTATGGGGTAGATCCAACCTCTCTGGAAACCGCAAGAAAACTTGTAAAGCCCAACGGAGTGAGGCCACCTGCTTGGTGATTTGATCTGGTTTCTTGAGATGTTCCCCAACATGCTCATAAATTTCTTTACATTTCGAAAAAATCCACTTAGTGACATCATTCCCCTTTAGATTTTCTTGATAACTCCATTTAAGAATCTGAATCTGAGAATGCAACTCTTTAAAGAAGTTTTGGAGTTTTTGCTTGTTAAATTTTGCTGGAAAAGGTAATTTTTGCGTAAAACTATCTTTCAGGCGATGATATGCAATTTCCGATACTAAAATTCTCGGATCTTGCGAGGTGTCAATCGTCATCTTGCTGCCTCCATCACTACGACGATTTCATGTCAAATATAAAAAGATCTTACCGTGGAATGTGCCTGGTGGTTCCGATACAAAATGATAAAAAAACGAGATAACTTGAACACCTACACGCATGGAATTGTGGTCATCAATACGAAACTTCAAAGATCTCTCCAGATTCAAAACAAGGTAGTGATATCGAATGAAAATGGCATTAAGAGGAATATTAACTGTAGGAATGATGTGGGGTTTTTTCTTTGCTATTGGAATGGCAATAACGTCAGTTCTTCTCGTAATAGATCCGTCCTTAGCTGCTTTTGGATTTTTACTTCCCGTTGGATTTTCATTACTGTTCTTATTGTTACAATTCATCTTATCACCATTCATCATGGATCTAATGCTTAGATGGCTGTATCAAGCACGTTGGATTACGCCTAAACAATTACCTCCCCACTTGGCACAATTCATTGAAGAAAAACAACATGAACTAGGATTTAGCATCAAGAGAGTCACCATCATTGAAGATCTAAATCCTAACGCTTTCACGTACGGACATTTCAGAAAGAATGCACGACTCGTTATCACACAAGGAATTTTCGAGTATCTTGACGAAGATGAACAAAAAGCCGTCATTGCACATGAATTAGGGCACATCGCCAATCTTGACTTTGTTTGGGTCACGTTGGCTTATGCCATCCCGACATTGTTTTATGCTCTATATCTTGGATCACGGGAAGTGCTAAGTAACATTCAGAACTTCTCAGTCGGAAGTGATGACGATGCAGGTGATGCCACAATAGGAGCGATGATCGCCTTTTTCGCCGCAGTCATGGTCATCTCACTAGTCGTATATTATATAGGAAGATTTCTTGCATTATTCGTATCAAGATCAAGGGAATATTTAGCTGATGACTTCTCAGCGTTCCATACTAAACAACCTGCAGCGTTGTCCGATGCACTTGTCAAAATTGCATATGGAATGTTCGTCGTCGAATCTAAAAGAAAGGCATTCAAAGAAAAAAAGAAAAATAATGATCTACCAGCCGAATTTAATTCAAAAGAATCAAATTATTTTCAAAAAGGCGCAAGACCCGCCATTATCAAGGCTTTCAATCCGTTAGGAATCTTCGACATAAAGATGTCACGATCCCTAGCCCTAAGTGCAATTTCTGCCATTCCCTTATCCTCTACTTCTGATGCTGAGGCTCAAGAAATGGTATCTCCTAGAGCCGTTGCGAAAGCTGCTGCCTGGGATCTATATAACCCATGGGGACTATTCCTTGAATTACAGAGCACACACCCACTCCCAGCAAAAAGACTGAAAAGACTCAATGAACACGCTGAGAAACTTGGCCAAGAACCACCTTATCCAGAAATCGGACAATTAAGACCTCCAGAATCATTATGGGATGAATTTTTCGTAGATTTATTCTTTGGGTACGGATTATCATTCGTCATCCTTTTCACGGTAATCTTACTTGCACCGGCAATATACACAGCAGCAAAATTACGAGTTATTGCCATGAGCACTTCACAAGCGATCATGATCATCGGTGCAATCTTCCTCGTGCTAGGCATTGCCTGGTGGTACCGAAAGACAATTCGCTATCCTAAAATCACACGAAAACATCCTAGAGTCCGCTTGATAGATGCCTTAACGGACCTTACAAAAGACGGTTATTACGAGGCCAGTCCCGTACGAGGAAAAGCCATTTGCGTTGAGGGGAAACTCATAGGTCGTGGAATCGCTGGATACATTTTTTCTGAAGACCTCATGATCAAGGACGAAACTGGAGTTGCCATTGTAGATTATCAAGCCCTCATTTCAATCTGGAACTGGTATTTTGCTTGGAAAAGAATTCCAGAAATCCTGGGACAGGATGCAATCATCTGGGGATGGTATTATCGCACGCCTTATCCAGTAGTCAAGGTCTGGCGGATGTGGGTCCCCTCAAGAAATAGATACTTCAAGAATTGGTGGGCAGGAGCTAACACGGTAATCGCACTCATTCTCCTCGGGATCGGATTATCACTAATGGCATTCGGCATCTTTCTTGGCTGAAACTAACAATCAATATCGATAAGAAGGAAAAATCGACAGATGATTAAAAGTGTCACGAAGTTTTCTCATCTTTCTCTTTTTCCACTCCATCACTGGTCTTCATTTTCCTTATTTTTGAAAAATTTGTCAAACATTAACAAGGCAATTCGATTAAAAGCTTCTTCTACATTCTCACCAGTTTTAGCTGAACAATGCAAGGATTCCTTAATCCGCAAAATTCGACTAGTTTGGTCCTGTAAAGATTCTAACGTTATTTCGGGATTAAGGTCACTTTTCAACCCTAATACCATAAAGACAGCGGGACGTTTTAATGTCCGTAGTAAGACCAACTTCCAGTCTTGAAGTTGTGTTAAAGTTTCAGGCCTAGATAAATCAAAACACAAAAAAATACCGTGAGTTCCTTGTGAATAAATGGGTAATAACTGTCGATACCGACGTTCACCACAAAAATCCCATATTTGAAGTCGCACATGTACCTTTGAATCACCCACGGGCACATCCACATTCTTCAAGGAAAAGTCAACACCAATCGTCTTCAAGGTCCGGGGATTCCAAATCTTATCGACGTATCGTCGCACGAGACTAGTCTTACCAACGCCTGCTCCACCAACGACGAGAAGTTTTAACACGTAAGTATCTTCCAAAAATAACTCATCCGAATCTGAGCCTTGTTGTAACGATATCATGAGCAGGAACTCTCCAGTTTAGCATTTCCCATCATTTGATGGAATCTGTTAATTCAGTAATGAGCGATTCAAGATCTATAAATCGCGCGTTGTTCGCACGAGAGACCAGTTGCCAATATTGAGAAAGTACTTTTAAGATTGCACCCATCTTGAGGACATATTCATCTGATTTCCTAACTTGCTGCGAAGACGACCGTGCTAATAATTCATGATACGCTTCTTCACAGCTATTATTAAGAGAATGCATATTTACAACAAGTGTGTTTTTAACCCGTTTTTTACATAAGAATATGATATCACTTGTTATCCCAGCTTTCTTCTTTACATGCGGATTATAAGAGATTTCAGAAAAAACAGGGAATATCTCCTCAATCACAAATCCAGCTTCCATGAGAGAGCTTAATAAGGCGACCCAACTGCTTAACCGTGAATGATGAAAAGTGAAAACTAGTCGTGCATCATCCTTCAGAACACGATGGCACTCTTTCCACACTTTAGACAGATTCTGCTGAAAATAAAGAGAATCCTTTCCAAGTTCTTTAGCACCCACAATTTCATCTGCATTTCCCACGTGCTCATTCTTGAAGCAATCAAATGCTTGGCTCAATCCCTGTCGCAGCCACACGTAAAAGAAGTTAGAAAGATCGGAATATTGAATGTTATCATAATAAGGAGGATCTGTAATGATAGCATCTATCGATTTCGTGGGAATTTCTGACAAATTCATAGAAGATTTGCACCTAAGAAGAGCTAGTGGCAACTCAAACGCACGTGGCCAAATTGACGCGTTAATATCCCTCTGAAGACGAGTAACTTCACTGAAAAAAGTCATCGAATTATTTATCATTCTTGCAGCAATAAGACCTGATTGGTAGCGAATGGAATTCCCGGGGATTTTTTCAAAAGGTTGTGCCCCATACCTTTTAGCTTTTAGGATTTTTTTGACAAAACTCTTGTAAGTTCCTGCTCCATACCTGGCTCCCCAAATGTTGTTTTCAACGGGAATCGGGGTTAACGTGTAGATATGATGATTAAATAAGTTCGTAATCTTGCGATACGAGTAATTGTACTGACAGTACATGTTATGATACTCCAAGCTGCTAGAAAATGCAGACAATAACAGTTCCCTAACGGATTCTGAAATGCTATCAAGATTCTTGATGGCTTCCAATAGCAAGGAAAGACCTAGTAATTGCCTTTTCGAGTACATTTGGCTATAATGAGTCAGTCTTCTAGTTATAAGTGTTTTATTAATCATTCCTAAAGGAATTGACTGACGCGGATAAATCAATTGATCTTTCTTCCTCTCAAATTCTTCTTCTGCTGCCTGATATCGCCGTAAATCTTCTGTCAGGATGGGATGATAATCACGAACGTTACATGCTTCACAATAAAATTCAACCGCATACATTCTTAGGTGTTCTTCAATCTGTCCACTACTAACATCCTTTCGAAGGTGTCCCACGTACCCACAGCTTTGACACGTGTACTTTCCATAACGATACAACCCCACACTAGGAAAGAAATGTTCACTACATTTCGGGCAAGAAACTGAACCATCTAGGGTTCTTGTTGACGCTGCCAGGGAAAAAACATTGAAACAATTGGGATTTGGGCATATCAAAGTTCCTTGATAATCTGATGTCGGTTTAGCAATCCATTGATACTTGAATAAATGAATGGAAGCATCACATCTTGGACAAGGTACCCAGCGTACCCAAAAAACGTACATTGAATCTGCAAGAGAACCACAATGAGTGCAACGTGTCTTGTATAACTGTAATAGAGGTTCTTCCACTTGCTGACGAAGAATTTCATATCCTTCTTTCAATTCATCGAGAGAACAAGGAAGTAATTCGAGACGAGTGGTCCACCATGCAATCGGATTAACATCATAACCGATCACATTTCCCCCTAAT
>JAJRXH010000577.1 GCA_024276395.1 archaeon | reverse complement strand
CTGGAAAGATTCCTTTCATCTTAGTAGGGAATAAAATAGACCTTGCCATGGTTGCTAAAGACTACATTGACAAGAAAACTGTTAACGTTTGGAAAGAAAAATTTGAGAAAATGCACGATGTTACCTTACCTTACATAGAAACATCTGCAAAAACTGGAGAAAACGTGGAACAAGCCTTCCATACGCTTGCACGGTTCATTAGAGAGCACATCAAGAAAAAACCCTTATCATCATGACATTTTCTCAGTTGATTAATTAATAATGCAAGATCATTCACGGGACCCTTGAACTTACTGCCGATTATTCAAGACCAATAACAAGTTCATTCATCTCCAAAAGGCATTGATGAAATGCTGATTAAATGTTGCTCAAGATTAATGCTCTTTTTCTTTTCTTTCGAGTCAAGCGTTCGACGCAAGTATTTGTTAGCACATTCTAACATGCCGCGAGGATAAGGTAAATCAAAACGTTCACGATGAATGTTAATGAAACTCTCTATCCGAAATGAGATAACGCCGGGAGGCACGTGCTTGATTCGATGCTTGAAGAACACGTAAACATAATTATTAATTCCCACGTGCCACAAGGAAGTCTTGTCCTTCCCTTGGCCAGTACTCCGATAATAGAGCTTGATGTTATCATTAATATCATATACTAAAGTCTTGTTGGCATACTCACGTTTCACGAATCGCGAAAGAATTCCCTTTCCAAAAGTAGTAACTGCCATCGGATCTTTCAAGGTAGAAGTAATGTAATTTCCCTCTAGATCATACACGATGATGAAATCTACTTTATCATCGAGATGTTCCTTGAGATCATCAATGAGATCCCTTAATCTGAAATATGTTTCCACCGAATCTTTCGTGGTAACGAGATCCAATAAACGGTGAACGAGCATTTCCCTTGATTCTGGATTCAAGTTGCTTCCTTCGTCTTCTTTCAGCTGAGATAACGTGTCATCTCGAACTAAATCTTCTACAACTTCAGCAAATGTCGTGTTCGAACCAAAAGTTAGTATCGTGTATCCTTCCATTGTACGAGTGAGAGAAATCTTGATATCTCCCTGATGTCTCAATAACGATTTTAGTTGATTAACGATTCCAATCAAAGAATTGGCTAATGCCGCAAAAACTAGAAGATTTTCGTCATTTTCATCCAACACATTACATTTTTCCATCTCTTTAGATAGATAATGAGCATGAAGTGGAATGCTAGACTTATTCAACAAAATGAAGAGTGCTTCATCTTCTTTCTCGACGAAGCTCGATGCACCCAATGAATTTCTCCATCGTGATTCAGTTCGACTACCATTGTCTTTTATGCGAGTCTGAGGCATCTCTATCATGTGAATAAACACGCATGTTAATATATAAAGGCATCGAGAAAAGCATCCCTTTCTGCCAGAACATCATCAAGGGAGTTCACCCGATGTTGAATGAATAGTGAGATAAATTTTTTTAAAGGTGCAAAAAACTTATCAAGCAAGGAATCAAGTAAGTGCCACGGCAAGCAAGTCAGACAAGGATGTGATTATAGATTGAAAACAATTAGCATTAAGTTGCCTCTTGAACAAATCGAAGCTCTTGACGAGTTAGTTCGACACGAGATATTTGCATCGAGATCAGAAGCCATTCGCGTGGCTGCTAGAGACCTCTTACAAAAACTCGTGTTTGAAGTCAATGAAATCATGAGAATTGAAGAAAAACAAGAAATACTAGATGATGACATGAAAATTCTAGAGAACTTGACCATCACGTGATTTTTGGGAATTCGTCATTTCCTCTTCTTGAAAAAAGAAAGAGAAAGAATCAATATCAATTGAAATCACGTGAGAAAAAATGAATAGTAAGGAGAAAGGAGCAAACCGAGCAGCTATTCATTCATATCCGTAAACCGAGCCGAGAAAGAAATGTTTGATAATATTCTTGAGCTCTTTTGATCTCTTCATCTGTTGGAACGTACGTAGAATGAATGATTTTATTCCTTAACGTGTGAAAACGCCTTATTTTTGCCATGGATGGAACATCAAATCCATTTTCTCTCAAAAACTCCACAATCTCATCAAATTCCTTGTTCTTGAAGTCATTCATTCCTAATTGTCGTGCACGAAGATATACGAGTTGCTTGATGCAGCTATCAGCCTTGATGATGAACAAGGGTTTTTGACCTTCCGCCAGCGATTTCTTCGCCTGAGACCAGAGAACTCTAATGTAAGCAACCCGATTCAAGGCATCTTGTGAGGAAAGATTCTTTTTAGACGTCATCTGGATGATTTCATGCAAGGAAACAAAAATTGACATGATTTCATCCACGTGACGTTTCCATCCCAACAAGAATACTTGAGGCAAGAAAATCAAAGAAAAAATCAACAATGATGTCAGTAATAGGAGTAATAAAAGAATCAATGGATTTGCCAATCCAGAGAAGACTAAAAATACCCATGACCACCCTAATCCCATTCCAAATAGAACTTGATTAACTAACAAGATTAAGACAAACGTTGCAGCGATGACCACGTGACGATAACGCGTCCATTGTGGTGTAAACTCTAGCATGGTTCCCTCAGATTGAGAAAGACCTGAATACCAAATTTTTACCTTAAAAAAAGAAAATCGATCTGAAGGAAGAGAAATCATCCCGTATCCAGTATCTTCTGAATAATTCATCAATAAATGATTGAATTGATCAAATTTCTTGAAATAACTGATCAACTCATCCTTACCAATGGGAATCTTATACATGAATGGACGTAAACGCATCAATGAGATTCGAAACACGTGCCCAATAATGATGAAGGAGATGAATACGGAAAGAAGGAAGAAAATAATTTCAATTAGAAAGGCCTCGCCAGTCTGTAACTGAAGCTCAATCTTAAAGGACCCTGAGATTAAACTGACAGTTTTAATCACTAGATAATAAGTCATATCTGGTTTCACGTTCAAGCGTGCTTTCATGATTCCTGATTGAGCTGACCCTTGGTCCTCATTTGTTATCGTGAGAATGGGTGTCTCTAGATCCTTCTCGTCATAAATCATAAGAAAAGCATTCTCCAACACGTTTGCACCTAGTTCTGACACAACAACTTGAATGCCCTCACTAGGCCGTGAACCCTGGACGGAGAACTTGAAATAATACTCTTGTTGAATCGTCTGACTAAATGGTTGAAAGATAATCATTGGCGAATTGATTTCCAGCGGAAGAGCTGTCGAAAAACTATATGCCTTTCCATCTTTCCGAAAAACTATTTGGTACGGATTGATTTTATCCTTAAGTTCACTTCCAGCTGTTAAAACAATAATATAGGAGCTAGTTGTTTCTGACACCCAACTCACGTTAAATGAATTGGTTTGCAATGAATCTTCCTCTTTAATCTCAAAAAGAGGTAAAAAAGGTTTTGATTCCAAGTACACTTGAAGTCTAGCACCAAGCAAGCTGAATGATTTCGTGGTGATGAAAAGATAACCTCTTTGGTTCTTTTCTAACGATATCTTCCAAAAATGTCTCTCATTAGAAATTAGAAATGCCTCGGTTACTGCAGTATCATTGCTTAACTCGACCGCTGTTGATACTGAGTGGGCTCGATATTGTATTTTTAGAACGACTACAAATGAAACATTTTTTTCAGAAGTGGTAGTGATCAATAACACCCACTGACCTTCTGATAAATCCAAAAAATATCCTTGGAATCCATTCTCATTATTCTTCACGATGATGGGATCAACGACAACAGAACCAGGTTGTAATAAGCGTATCGCTTGAATCGTTAAGTTTCTCCCTAGAATGAAATCAAAGCTTACTGAAGTCGTATCGTTGAAGTCGGGAAGAACCAAGCTTGCACCATTACCTTTCGATACCGTCCCACCATGTACTAAAATCTGTGATAAAATTTCTCCAGTAATGGGATCCCGGTATTCACTATTTCCCACCTCCTGTTGAAATGATAAAGAGGCGTTTTTCAAATCATCCATATTCGACGGCGCGCTAGCAAGTGGCTGAATGTTTCGGGTGGGAGGTTCCATTGGCACCATCAAAAGGTCATTCTCGGTCTCAAATCCCGCTGTAATCCCAACAAGAAATCCACTACTAAATAGTAAAATTGAGAAAAGAAGAAAAATCTTGAAAAATTTAATCTGGTGAGGAATGGCCGAAAAAAGAGAAAAACTGTTCTGGACAAGCCTACCACCCATCATCCTCACCATCACTTTTAGCAAAATTTGAAGACTCCATAAACCTTGTCTAAGAACTAGCAAAAACATCGACCAGATTCATTACATGCCAATTTCCATTTAGATCTCGGATTACAGGCTCATATAATGTCGTTCGTTCTTGAGGCACTCTATTCACATCAAGGATTAATTGATGTAACTGAGGAGGCGTCAAGAAATCACCATATCTCCCATCATTAGCACTCGATGTTATTCGTTCCTCGAATAACGTGCCACCCACATCATTGACACCAGCTTGGAGTGCGACTTGAGCAAATTGTGGGCCTAACTTCACCCAGGAGATCTGAATGTTCCTCAGATCATCTTGGAAGTATAAACGTGCGACTGCATGTACATTCAGAATTTCTACTCCAGAAGGAGGTTTCATCACGAGGCCAAACTTCCTCAAAGGCGTATTTTCGTACACGAAGGGTAAGGGAACGAACTCCGTAAAACCTCTCGTTTCCTGCTGAAGGGAAAGGATTTTCTCCAAGTGCAAGGCTCGATGATGAAGGGTTTCCACGTGGCCAAACATCATCGTTGCTGTGGTTGGAATGCCGAGCTCATGTGCAGTTCTGATTATTTCCAACCAGCGACTCGTGTTGATTTTTTGTGGACATAAAATTTGTCGCACGTCATCAGACAGAATTTCCGCCGCTGTTCCCGGCAAAGATCCTAGACCGGCCATTTTTAATTCTTTAAGAACATCTTCTAAATCAAGACCCGATTTTTCTACCATATCTTGTACTTCTTCTGGTGAATAAGCATGAATATGAATTCGCTGATCAATTTCCTTGATATCACGTAATGCCTGCAAGTACATTTCATACATCAACTTGGGATGAATGCCTCCTTGGAGACAAACCTCCGTTATTTTCCATGGAACACCAGTTATTCTCTCGTAAAATTCTTGCTTGGTCATATAAAAATATTGTCTCTCTGAACGTTCACCCACGGAAAATGCACAAAACTTGCAGCCTTTATAGCACACGTTGGTAAAGGTCAAGTTACGATTTACCACGTACGTTACCACATCACCAACGAGTTCCTCCCTCAAAATATCCGCAGCCACGTGCAAGGCAATGGCATCACGCCCCGTGAGACCAAGCAAATAAGTCATTTCATCCAACGACGGCTTTTCGCCTTCGAGACACTTTCGTAATATTTCTCGAGTTTTTTGGGATGCATGTTCAAATGACATCTTCATGACACCTTAAACAATCGATTGCTTCACTTGATTCATTATTTAGAGGAAAAACCCTTCTCGTCAGCTAACTTGTATCTTTCCAAGGTCTCCCACACCCGTTCAGAAGTCCATTTTGACGCGACAAAACGAGGATACAAGGGAAGACGTCGTCTCAAAACAAAACCAGACCTAACGGAAATATCATAAAGTTCTTTCTCTCTCGGCCAAGGCATTTCCGGGTTCACGTGATCTTTTGTCAAAGGCGAGACACCTCCCCAATCACAAATGCCTGAATGAATGAAATCCACCTCATGGCCTCGATTCAAGTTAGGTGGTACTTGAACTCCAATCTCCCTAGGCAAGTAACAACGCGCCAAGGCTACGATAAATTTCACGTATTCTGGATCTGGGGGAGAAACTCTCTTCATGACAGTACCAGATTTTGGTTGAAAGTTTTGCACGATTATCTCTTGAATGAAACCGCCATATCGTTGATGAATTGTCTTGATCACGTGCAGTGAACGTGCCACATCATCTGCTGCCTCCCCTATTCCTAATAAGATCCCTGTAGTCCAAGGAACTCCGTATTTTCCAGCCAAAATATGAGTTTCAAGTCGATATCTTGGATGCTTATCCGGGGCAGCATGATGGACCTCATTCTTCCTTGTCAATCGAACGCTCACGTTTTCAAGCATCAGTCCCATACTTGCACTCACTTCTTTCAGCATTTTCATCTCATCTTCCATCAAGGCACCCGCATTAATATGAGGCAGCAAGCCCACATCAAGACATTTTTCACCAAGATGATAAACATATTCAATGGTCGAGTCAAAATCATGAGTTTTTAACCATTTCATCGCATTCTTGTAACGATATTCTGCCCGCTCACCAGTAGTAAATAACACTTCTGTGACCTTTAATTTTTTAGCTCGTTCCAAAAGCATGGTGACCTCGCGTTCAGAGATGAATTCTCTCCCTCTTTGGACAAAAGGACGTCTAAATGTGCAGTAAAAACAAGCATTACGACACAACTTGGTAACTGGAATGAATATATTTCGTGAGTAGGTCAGAATTCTTCCACGAAGCTCATCACGGATTCGTGAAGCGACTTGGCAAAATTTTAGAGCATCTTTCCGTGAAGTTCGGCTGATGATTGTCCTCAAGTCTTCCAAGGTTAAGGATAACTCACGAGCTTTTTGCAAATATTCTGTTAACTCTTGAGTGGTCAGAGGCGCTTTTTGTTCTTCCTTGGGCAGTACATTATTAAAAAAGGCTATTTTTGGAATGACATCCCACCACGGCATGTACACATCAACTCGACTTTAACGTGAAAGAAAAAGAAACGATTCTGCCAGCAACTGCACTCTGTTGGAAGCCTTGCTTACTTGTTTCATCAAATAAATTAGCCTTTGAAGGATGAATTTCGTGTCTGGTGTTTCAAGTTCAAGAGATTGTGAGGAAGAAAATAAACACAAAAATCGATAAAGATACATCACGTCTTCCCACGTGTCGATATCAAAGCCCATGGTCGGGTCACGATACGAAAATACCAGCATTTGGCGCTTCCGTGCTTCTTCTAAATGCCTCCAATAGCTATTTTTACCATAACATAAAAGATAATGCTCTAGATCTTTCACGTAAAGCACGGAAGTACCAGGAGGATCATCCAAGGATGGAACGATGGCAATGTCTGGACTTATCCCACGAATGCTTCTCAAAAATTTCTGAAGGTTCCGATTCACCAAGAGAGGAAGATCTGCCATCACGATAACTGGAGATTTCACCCGAATTTGTTGTAAAATGATCGCTTGTAAGTCACTTAAATCCCTTCCCCTATCAGTATGAATGGTATTGACCTTCCCCGAAGTTTTCAATCGTTCTCGAATTGCATGATCTGGTGTAATCACGTGAAGTCGTGCCCCAGGGATGTCGCTTAATTCATCCACGACTCGTGCGTAAACTAACCACATGAGTTCTTCAAGCAAGGAATGTAATGACCGTGAAATGAATTTTCGTATTCGGGACTTCGTCTTCGCTAACGAATTCATCGGAATGACAAAATCATACATCTGCAAAGTTTCTCAACACCAGCTCTCCACTAGTAAAAAAAAGAATTTTCATAGGGACAGTCGATCAAGGAATTAAAATCAAGAAAACATCCTACTATTGTCTAACTAATTCAACTGGTATTGCACATTTAAGGAGAGGAATCGCACTGTAACATGAAAGAAGCATCAATCTAAAAACGAGATCACTGAACAGAGGGAAAAAAACATGGAAAAAAAGGCTGTTCAAGACATCTTTGCACCAAATGGAACCTGCTTTGGATGTGGCCCGAAAAACGAAAAAGGGCTGCAAATCAAAAGTTACTGGGAAGGAGAACATCTGGTCCTAAGGTACAAGCCAAAAAAACATCACGCCGCCTTTAGAGGAGTGCTAAATGGTGGCATCATTGCCACGCTTCTTGATTGTCACATGAATTGGTGTGCAGCTACCACTCTTCACAAGAACAATCCGAATCAAGAATTTCCCTCCACCGTAACTGCAGAATTACAAGTACAATACAAGAGACCAACACCGCTAGATGCCGAGATCTTCATCAAAGCATGGCCAGTGAAAATCGACGGCAACAAGGTCGTCGTTGAGGCGGAACTCATTGCAGCAGGACAAGTCACCGCAAAAGGAAGAGGAACATTCGCTGCCGTCTCTGAGGGGCATCCTGCTTATCATCGATGGGATTAGCGAGACATTTCTCCAATCTTCATTTTTTATCGGTTAGCCTATCCAATTTCTCTTTTGGATCAGCTCCTTCAGCAGGTCATACCATTTCCACATTCTCGCTTGGTCTTCTGCGAGCATTTTTGCCGCCAATTCTAGCACGCGCTCCAAGTGAAGACTAGAAATGAAGATTTGACCATCTTGTCCAATGGGAATAGCCATATTCCCAGTTCCAAGGACTTCCACTATGATGGATGGACTAATTGACTGAATTTTGGTATACCCTAGCCGAGCATGTCTTGCCAGTTGTTGCAAGAGAAGAGCATCTTTCAATGTACGAGCAGCCACGTGAAACATTGGTGGACTCACTAACAACCATAATTGTCCTTTGAAATCTCGTGGCAAGCGTCGCTTCACTTGATGAAAGACCCCTGGATCGTGGGTCTTGAACCAGAAAGCGGCATCATACTTGGAACGGATTCCTCCCTTCGATAACAAGGCAAGGCGTCCAGCACAACTTGACGTGGTAAACCATTGAGGAAAAGAATTCAAGAGGTTGATGATCGGCATTACCTCCGCATCCACCTTATTGAGGGTAAGAGCTTGCCTTAACTTTTCCATTGCCTTCTTTTTTCTCTTTTCAAACCCCTTAAACACGAAAGAATCCATACTTACCATCATTCTTCTCCTTTAACCCCCCGAGGCATCATAAACGTTTAATCGAGAAAATACTGAAGAAAACATCTTTACTCTCATATATGGCCATGAGTCGAGAAACTACTTATTTCTTTCTCACTTTCCGATGATCCACATTTCTCTGATCACCTAGACCAGTAATGGATTTTCATCGTTCCTTCTTTTTCTCTTCTTCCTTGTATTCTTTCATTATTCCGTGAAGAGGACGCTTGAATCTAAGAAAACCGAGTGACTTTGCTTTCTTTATGGGAATCACAATGATCTCTCCGCTGACATCAAGTATTTCTACTTCACTACCTGGAGTCATACTATGTTTCTCTCTTATCTCTTTCTTCTTTTTTCTCTTCTGTTTTGTCGATCACGTCATCACGTCGGTGATGCGTGGCTTTCAAGCATCGGCATCGCGTCATCCGTGATGCTGCTGTCGTTCCGTGCGTTGCGAGGAT
>JAJRXH010000576.1 GCA_024276395.1 archaeon | reverse complement strand
AGACCGAGTCCTGCAAGAGCCATAACAGCATCAAACCCTGGGATGGCTCCACCGCCTGTTTCCTCGATGGTTGTAGTTGTTGTACCAGTCTCGGTTCCAGTCTCTTGTGGTCGATCTGGTCGGAATGGCCAATCAAGATTACGTTCAAGGAGGATGTACGTTCCGGGTACTCGTGATTTCCACTTGTATGGGCCTGAACCGATGGGGTTATCGTTGTTGTAATTGAGTGTACCAGTAGGACCGAGTTGGTTAAGTAATGGTTCCCAAATGTGCTTGGGGAAGATCCAGCCACCAGTGTCAACAAATGAGAACAACCCTAGTGATTCTACAATGAAAGTTACGGTACGGGCATAGTTGTCGTAAGTAATTCGGTCAGGGTCAATGGTGCCGCCACCAGCCTTAGTGGAAGACAAGAAGGTTGGACTATTGGTTTTCACGTAGAGTTGATAGGAAAAGGCAACATCTTCGGGAAGAACTGGCTGTCCATCGTGCCACTTGAAGTTAGGATTGAGATGGAAAGTGATTTTCTGTACGAGTGGTCTCTTTGTGAGGTTGACGGTATTTAGATCGCCAGTGAATGTTTCAAGGGTGTCATTATAGACGATTTCAACATCCCAGTCGTCAGCCAACCAAGGAATGATTTGTAACGTGTAAGGATCTCTGGTCCAAAGTGAGTCATAGATGTATCCTAATGGCTCTAAGCTATAAGCTGATTGGGTGTTTAATGGGTTTTGGCTTTCCATTGATTGACCGAGGCTTTGCACAAGTTGTCCGCCAGTTACAGGGTCTCCATTCTCGTCAGTGAGGTGTACCTTGAGGGTACTCCAGCCTCCAGAAACAGTCGTGCCTGAAGCTTGGATCCATCCCTTGAACTTGTCTACTCGGTAGACGGATATGAGTAAGTTGTTGTACATTACGACGAGAGGTTGCTCGTACCAAAGGATTTCTTGAGCATCATATGCGGCATCAAGAGCTTGATCAAGGAAAGGATTGTTTAGCAACACGTTAACTTTTTCATCAAAGGTGACATTGCTCCATCTCCAGACGAATTCGTTTTCAGGGTCACCAGTCATAAGAGATTGTAGAAACAAGGGTGTTGGACCAGTGCTGAAACCGAAGAAGACAGCGTTGAAGGTTCCTGCATCTAGCTCAGAGAGCAGTCGGTTGAAGTCGACGAATGTTATTTGGGCATTAATTCCCACACTGTGATATGCTCTTTGTGATTCACGGACTACAGCTTCGACAACAGTGCTTCCTTCGGATCCGATGATGTTGAAGCTGACTTCTTCCCAATTGTTCAAGTCATTGAACTTGGCGGTATCGGTTGCGAATGATGGGCTAGGTCCAGCTGCATTAGCCACGGCAGTGTTAGGATTAGCTGCATCTGGATTAAACGCGCTGGTATCGACGACATCACTCCATGCCTTGCCAGCCTTGGTAGCATTGAACCATTCTCTCCATCCGTCATTGTCGATGTCATAGAATCCATCTTGGAGTAAACTGTGGTTACCTTTTACGGGATTTGGATCGTAGTAGTTTTCTGGTAGTCTGCGAAGGGCATTAGGATGCTCAATTGACCAAACACCAATTGATGGTACCACGGGACTGTCTACTGGTTGTGATTCGCCACCCCAGGCTTCTTCAGAAATTCTCCATTTATCCACTGCAAAAGCTAGTGCCCGACGGATTCCACGTTGATCAGTAGGCCATTTTGCAGTGTTGAAAGATACGTGACCGAATCCGCGGCGTTGTGTCTTGTTGATTTTGATGTTTGGATCATTAAGGAGGCTTGAATCGATAAACTGGGATGCTACGAAATCACCGACGACATCTATTTCACCATTTTTCAATGCAAGAAGCTGCTGTTCATCGCCTTGAATGATTTTATAGAGCACTTCGTCGACATAAGCGGTGTCGTTTCTCCAGCGATCTCTTAAATCAATAATATCTTGAGAAAGTCCGGCTTTAGCGGCTTGAGAAGGAAACAAAAATGCTAAGATCATCAAGCTCGCTGCTGCCATAAACAAGTATTTCTTTTTTATTAATAACATGGGTATTGCACCTCTAAGGGTGTGATGTTATCTTGGAAACGATGTCCCCCAGCAATTAGAGTGAATTTTCTCTGCTTATTTTAGAGGACATCGTCATGAATAAATTTATGGGATCACTTTTTAAATTATAGTGCTGAGTGCAAGCATTCATTGGTTAGTGATATCTGCGTAATATGGAATATTTTTTACCTATAAATGAGTAAGTTTTCCGATAGT
>JAJRXH010000575.1 GCA_024276395.1 archaeon | reverse complement strand
TTCTTTCCCATCACGAGCATCATATCATAAGGTCCGTCTTGTTCAAACTTGAGAAGAGACCGTGTTTCACGTCGTGGTGGCGTCGTTAAATCATTCACCCAATAATTCTCATTTCGACGATGAAGATCCACTTCAAAGTTCAGAATTTGTTCCAAAAGCCCGAACTCTACAACTCTATAGGTTTGCAAGTCCCCAACAACTGCATTTTCCTTAGATGAAGATTGTTTTGTCTTCGGTGCCACGCGAAGCGAATATGAAAGAGGAAACATTTCTGGTAAAAACATCCAAATGCCGTCGGTATCGAGTTCCGTGATAACAGCAAAATCCTCAAGATAATCCGCGGTCCACTTGATCAAGCTTGCCGAAAAAGCAGTAGTTATGCCAGCAGAGGGAGCACTAGCATTTCTCACCCCTCCTTTCATTCCCAAGAGGCCATAAATCGAGTTAAGAGGAACTTTTAACCCTAATTGCGTGGCATCATGAAATTTTTGAAGCGCTAATATTTTCTCTGGAACGGGCTTGCCATGTTTCTTGAGATTATTGATGTATTTCTTCAGTCGTCTGGCTTCTTTCTTGTGGAAAACTCGTTTTTGGAAAAAATCATTCATAATGGCCGAAACGAAATCATAAGCCTTTTGACAGACCCTCGATTTTACAGAAATGAGAGCAGTAATGTTTTTAGAACGAACATCAATGAACAAGAAAGCATTTTCTGGCAGGTCGATGTCCGCTATTTCTAATTCAGATTCCCCTAGAGCAAAATCCAGTGTTGTTCCGGGTACATGTTTTTCTACCCAATTAGCGATTAGAGAGACAGGAGATTCACTCGAAGGTAATCCTGACCCAAAAAAACTTTTCTTGAAAGGAACTTTCCTTAACTTGCCATTTTCAACAAGATATGCTTCTTCGATTTTTCGTTGTTCATCATAGGTGAAAATCTCCTGGGCTTTCATGTCCCCTAGAAGTCCAGGATCGTAGCCTTCGCAATCATCTTCTTCTTCATCCTTAAATGAACACGTTCTTCGATATTTTTGACAATAACCATCATCACGTTGCTTGTATTGACAAGGCTTGCCAAGGCTAATTTTCAAGGTCCATCGTCCATCAAGCATGCAAGAATCATCGGATTCTCTGAACTTGCAGCTCTCACAAACCCTTGGATGCACGATTCCAGATGGTTGAATCTTATATTGACGAATTTGAGAAGGATACATCGAGGTAACATCGACATGGATCCCTTGCAAGTGAAGAAAGTGTTCTTTCTTCTCTTGAAAGAGTGATTTCAGCGACTTGATGGCATCTACCTTGCTTCGAATTTCTTCGTCTATATTCACGATGGTCAATGACCTCGTCTCTTGAACGATCTGATCGAGCAAACTCAAGGCATATTGCTGTTCTCCCAAAGGAAGTTCTCGAACAATTCTGGCTTTCAGTTCCTCAAGTTCTTCCTCGTATCCACGAGTGGATTGATAATCATCAAAGAGTTTTTCAGCGACTTGTTGTTCAAAATAATCATTTCGTGCATCTTCAAGAACTCTTTCAGCCTCTTTTTTCATTATCTTGGGAATGATCTCCAACAACCGATCCAACTTTTCAACTTTCACCTGGATGGGATACTTGAGATCTTTTCTCCATATACCAGGATTTCTTGCCTCCACGAGACCTCCAGTATAAGCCACGTTCTTGATGACCAAATTCTTCGTAAAAGGACCAATTCCTGACTGTTGATACCTCTTGATGGCCACGATGTTTCTTTGATAGGCAATCGAATCGATCAACAAGTCATCTAATGATCCCGCACGCTTGGTAAGAATTTCTGCCGTGGGTACGGGGAACATTTGTCCCATGGCGATGCAAAAGTCCAAAACAAGCTCCTTCACGAAACGATAGGTAATGTATCCGTCACTTCCAGCATATGCGATACCCTCGAGAGGTGACTCTCGCATTGCCCACAAGGCCTCACGGCCAATGGGAATGATCTTGAGTCGTTTTTTCACCGCGTTCTTGAGAGCAATATCCTTTTTTGGCAAGTAACTATATTTTTGTGTCCAAAGAAAGGCGTCGACATGAAACATTCCCACGCTGGCCACGTAATCCACATCTCGGAGCAAGTCAAGTTCATGAAATGCTTTATCCCTTGCTTCCATTTTTGGTTCTATCTTGAAACCACTCTTACTTAACCAATCCATTCCGAACATGCGGCCACGATGAATGAGAAAAGGCACGTCAAAACGATCACCGTAAAAATCCGCAAAAATATCGGGTTTATATTCATCGATGAACTGAAAAAACCAAGAAAGCATCTCTGATTCTTTCTTGAAAATGATCGTGCGAGTATGGACTTTTTGCACGATTTGTTCTTCCATTTCATCAGTAAAATCCTTCACGGGGATCCAGTCAACCCATGGCAAAGGATGTGTTTCATCCGGCTTTCGCAGCAACACGTAAAAGTCGGATACTTCCGAGGTATCAGTGACTGCCTCCTCGTTAATGAGCACGTAATTCTTATCATTGGTATAAACGGCAATCAAGGAAATGGGATCTTTATCTGGATTGGGATCACGAGTAGGTTCCATATCAACCTCAATGTCGTAACAAAGAACCTTCAATTCTGGAGCTTCCTTTCTCTCAGATTCTTCAATCTTCACGATTCTACCACGGCGAATGGTAAATCGATACCACTTCCCTACCCGAATGCCAGAATCGATGGCACAACGATGGTGGAATTGCACGTCTGCTTCGCGCCACTCTTCTACCTCTTCTAGCCGTTCCAGTTGGTCACGAAGTCGAGGTACATCGAGCGGTGTTCTTACCACGACCTTCACGAAATTCTTCAACGACGGAAAGGTTAACTCGCCCATGTCATACTTCTTCTCCACGGTTACCTCTAGGATGCTACGTTCATCCAATGACCTGACTCTAGCAGCTAAACGTCCTGCATTAACACCTTTTTTTGGCAACAAGTAAAAATACGGTCTTTTCTCAAGAAATGCGCGACCCTTGACCAATCCACCCTCCCCTTCTACTAGAAAATAGACCATTATTCCAGTAGTTTCTGTTTTCTCAACTTTTCCTTCGACATCTTCTTCTTCCTGAAAAATATACGTCTCAAAATCGACCACGAAAACCTCCAAGTGAGAAGCTGAGGGAACAAGCTTGTACCAATTCCGATAGCCTTTGACTGTTCCAAAACCCCCTTCGACCATGGGACTTGTCAAAAGTTTTCACCACGTATCCTTCATTTAAAGCTCTTAAAAAAGATTTTGCAAAAAAACTTGTTTCTGGTAATGATATTCGGAAGATACGTGAAGCATCTCCAAAGTTATCCCAGCATGAGCATCCTTTGGTGGAAGCGAATTCTTTTTATATAATTACGTATGATCATTCTTTAGTGACTAATGGATGCATCTACATCAGTCATTCAAGGGCAAGAGATCCTTGATTGATTAACAAGGAAAACATCAAATCACGAATGCACGTGACACTTTTCACATCATTTATTACTCATATAAACCTTTTCGTGCCTTGCAGCGTGAGAAATATATTTAAAGGTTCTCGTACGACTTGTGTTTGAGTTCCTCCATCATTTTCAAGATTTCCACGAATGAAGATGAAAAAGGATGGATGTATCAGTATCAGAGAGAATGGAAACAAGCGTCACTACCCAGCATGATAATGCACGTGTAAAACGAGCATTTTGATGCTCTTTATCATTATTATACATTAAATAATGACTTGAGGGGTTGCCTTGCCAGTTAGCATTAGAAAGTTAAAACAAAAAATTCGACGGGTCTTGAATAAGTGGAATGAGGTACAAGGAAAGAGCAGCAAGGCCGTCAACTCTTTGGTCGGAATCATTGGAAAAATGATCCTTGCACAGAATGATGAAATGTTCTCAGACCTCCATAACTTCCCAGAAATTCAAGAAAGACTTTTATATCGTCTTGCTAATTCAATCAATAGTAAAATGCCCCAGCTAGAACAATCTCTAGAATTGTTTAGAAAACTCAAGCAGGAATTAGATTCCATCATCGTTGAAGAACAACGGAACTTGAGGGCTACCTTGAGAAATGCATCGGGTGATACCCATCTAACTAATACAAGGAGGCGGAGAAAAAGGGGTAAAGATGAAATGGTGGATATAGATGAGTTTGCAAGGGAAGTCTCCATCATTGAGCAAGCTGAAAAGCATCTACAAGAAATTCAACAAATGTTTGAGCTGGAATTAAGCCTCAAGGAACACATCTTCCACTCTCTAATCGATAATGCCTTGAAACCACAACAAATGACCTTATATCTCACGTTATGGATAGCTGAGCCATACTTGGATGTTGAAAGGATTGAGGAAATCTTGGAAGAATTTATCTACTTGGAACGAGCACTAGATAAATCCAATAATCATCCAATCGCGCTTAATAGTTCCAGCCCTGCCTCCGCCGACTTTGCTAATTTTTGAGAGCATGAATCGACTAATTACTTTCATTCTCGCTGTTTCTTGAAGAGAAAATATTCCATGTACCAATGAATGAAAAAAACAAGAACAGATACGCTTTTCACTCTTTTAATTTCCCTTATCACGTACTTGGTAAAGGAAAAGCATAATATGATTCAGCATATCCAGAAATTCCAACGCGAATGAAAGAATGGAAGCCATCACACTTCCCGAACTGTCATGAGCATCTCTTTTTAACTAAACCTCGGAAATTTATCCGACCTTAGTCAGCGCAACTTTTATTAGAGATCATCATGATATCATTTCATAGAGATGATCCATCACCATATTACTATGATGGTAGTCGGAGGTTCAACAGTTGACTTCTTTTAAGACATTCTCTTGGATAGCACGACAAAACGCCCAATTACGATTTTTAGAAGATTCAATTGAAGGAGATCGCAGTCAAATACCACCAACAGTTTACATTCCGGAAGAAATGCCACCTCTCCCTGAACGAATGAGCATTTTTGAACGAGGAAAGTTTTGGCCAACACTCATCTTGATTGAAAAAACATATCACGCCAGTGAAACAAATAACAAGAAACAATGTAGCTTTGTTCGAGTCTATCACCGAACTTATAACACGACCATCGATGTGCTCATCGGATACGACATCCAGATTGCCAACGCGTATGCTAAAACATTCAACGTTCCGATTTTTTCGGTAAATTGCTCTAAAAAAGGAACAAGATCTAGTGCACAGAGAATCAGAATGGAATGAACGAAAAAGAAATGATAAATCAATCATCGGCATCTGCGTCGTGACTTCTTGTCGATAAGGCCTTTACTTCACGATCAAATAAAAATTAGAACTAACACAGAAACGGGATTAATTACAAATTACTTCTCTCTTCTCTTCTCCTTTAGCCTCCTTTAGACCTCTCTTCGAGTTTTCTAGTCATCATTCTCAAGAAAATCGACATTCTCAAGAAAATCGAATGTTTCGAAGTTTTCTCTCTACATTTTCTAATCTTTCTTCTTTAATCTTTCCTCCTTCTCTCTTCCCTCACCCATCTCTCTAAGGGAGTTATTCACTTCCCCTTGGAGTATTTAAAGGAAGAACTGGTTTATAAAAACATCTTTTAAATGACGGGAGAACTGAATAACTCTCAATAACTCTCTCTACCATGGATCTCGTAAGTAATATAATATGACAACATAATATGTAATATAATATGACAAAAAAAGATAATGTAATATAATATGACAAAAGATAACATGACAAAAGATAATAAATGAATCGGTGCTGATTTCACTGGCATGACAACAAGAAGATCTTTAAAGAAAAAGAAAGAATGCCTAGTATTTCTTATTTAAATTACATCTCGCAATTCATGATTATAACACTGAATGGAGCACGTGATAGGTAATCAAGGCAATCCAAGCGCAAGCAACGATAAAATATAACAAATAGATGGGTAGTCCCTCGGAAAGTAACTCCAAGAAATACGTGATGGCTGTGATGATAAACAAGTAAAAATAAAGATCCCAGATCTTTCTCACACCAAGAAACACTAACATTTGCTCTCGTCGATGAGAAGAATCCCCAACCGCGTCAGTTGTTGGAAGCTCACTTGAATTCTCATCAACGACTGAACCCCCCGACAAGAGCGTCCGTCGCTTCAATTCATCCACAAAATACCAAGTTCCTCCGAGAAGACCCCCAATTACTGCAGGAAGATAATAAAGTAAATTCCAAAGCAATTGTAACCCAGACAAGGCCGCACTTATCATAAAAAATAACCACAGGAAAACTACCAAGGAGAGCCCCACGAAGACACCGACACTTGCAAGAAGTAATAAATCCTTTAGTTCTTCCATGCCAAGTTTCTTGACTACAAGAGTATTCTCTTTTTTTGTCATGAGCATGATCCTTCCAATGGTTGATGAAACATCATTAATTAACCAGATAAATCCATCCGCATTCCTTCATCTGTTTCAAGCTATCACTCAAAGATTTAATGACACGAATTGCACGAACACTTTATCATTTCACTCCTCAAGATCCCATCCCAGATAGGGGAATTTAAGTACCATTGTTAAAAGAACCATTGAATGAACAAAAATTGGACAAAAACAACAAAAAATCAAAAAAATGAAGAATTTAAACACATAAAAATAGCCATATCCCTTCGTTTTCTCTTTGATTCAAGATTTTTTCTTTCTCAAACCAAGATGAATGAAATCAATAATTCAAAAGATGGATGGATCTCGCAACTTCTTCATTGCACCTCAATGTTCTCCTCAGAAAATCCTTCTTTAATCAGCAAATCCTTAATTGCAAACTTGTGATTGCCTTGAAGTTCAATTTTCCCATCTTTTGCCGTGCCACCCGTGGCCAGCTTCTTCTTCAACTTCTTCGCCAGCTTATCTAGATCAAGCTGCGGATCTATCCCAGAAATAACAGTTACTTCACGACCCCATTTCCTCTTTTCCACGTATATTTTAATGGTCGATTGCGTTTCAAGAACGATATCACTACACACGCAAAATTCCTTGGGCAAACCACATACTTTACACACTTCTTGGCTCATAGCTTCTCCTCATCATTAGTGATGTTAGTTATTCAAGCAATAATATTTTATGGTCTATGCCTAAAATGAGATGGACGCATGCCATCAAGTTGAATGCGCTTCATATTTTCTCCGTGAGGATAACATCCTCAACAATGAGTTGGTCGTATTTCATTTTAAAGTTTTCTGTCATTTGTTCATTTCCTACTGAAGGAATCGATCAAATGGCTTTCTTGGTCTTGATCGTCGCTGGACGTTTTTTCAGCAAAATACGATGTCCACAATGAGTACACCTCGTACCTGGCAACGACTTAAGATCTTCTTGCGTGATGGTGTTCCCACACCACTGACAAACATATTCAGTCATTGACTTGACTTCCTCCAACTAACATGATTCTCTCATCAAAAGAGCGAAAAATCACCACTACCTGACAAGTCAGAACGAATTATCGCGAAAAATGAAGTGAGGGCGACCGAGGGGATTTGAACCCCTCCAAACGGAGCCACAATCCGTTGTGCTACCGGGCTACACCACGGTCGCCACAGATTTTTCTCCATATGTCTCTCTCTATATCATTAATAAAAAACATTTTCACCGTGGAAAAATAGAGGGCGTGACACGGATGTCATGTAGCATTTCGGATGATATTTAATGCTTAAAAAAGTAGTGTTTAAACGCTAAAGACCGTGCAAGTGAATTCGAAAATTGGTGATTCATTGGAGCGGCTTCCCATTAGATGGAAACCATTGCAAAAAATCGACAGAGAAGTAAAGTATATCATTCTAATTTCTATTTGGTAAAGTCCTTAATGGATTGTCCTCATCAAGTTGGCGCAAAGATGGAAATTTGACATTAGATGAACAGATAGACAAAAAAGAAAAGATCATTAGCCAATATAAGATATGGAGAAAACTTACAAAAGAAGACGAAAGTTGAGGTGCGTGGTACATGTCTCGTCGGGTATTTACCTATCGCGGTTACACGTTAGAAGAATTACAACAGATGTCTCGAGATGAACTCATGAAACTACTTCCTAGTCGCAAGCGACGATCCTTGAAGCGAATGAACACATACGAACACTTGAAGCTCTATCAAAAAATCATGGCTTACAAGCGTGGTGAGTGGCCTAAAAACAAGCCCCTTAGAACGCATTGTCGCGATTTCGTGATCTTGCCAGATATGATTGGAGTCACCATTCACGTGTTCAATGGCAAAGAATACATTCCAGTGGAAATCACACCAGAAAAAATAGGATTCTTTTTGGGAGAATTTGCACCAACGTGCAAGCTAGTACGACACGGTGATCCTGGAATGAAAGCCACCCGAAGCAGTCGCTATGTTCCACTCAAGTGATGGCTGGCACATGACAATTGAAGGGGGTATCTGCTCACTTTAGTTTCGTGTGTCCGTCATATCCCTCCTTCATTCATCAACTAAACCAGTCACTCATTCATCACGTGTTCACTCGCATCTACCATTTACGATTTGTTTCATCAGTCATCAACATCAAAGATGACAAGACCATTCCTTTCATCATCATGATAATTAATGCTGCTTACAATCGTGCCTGAATGAATATAAATAAAATAACACGAGAAGATGAATGCTCTGACCAAACCAGAAAATGACTTGATGGTTAATTGAATGGAAACAAAAAAGGTCGGAGTAACAAGTAAAGAATAACAAATAGGCTGAAATTTGGAGGCTCATCAAATGCCACGATACAAGTTATCAATCAAAGGATTAGATCCCGATACCACGGCAGTGGCTACTGGAAGAAACTTGACCGTATCGCCGAAACATGCCCGAGAAGTGTGTCGGGCCATCAAAGGCATGTATGTCGATGATGCCATCGAATACTTGGAAGAAGTCATGGCCCTAAAAAAGTCCATTCCATTCAAGCGACATCGCAAGAAAGTCGGGCACCGTTCGGACTTGCGAGGATGGCCCTCAGGACGATATCCAGTAAAGACCTGTCGCGAAATCATCCACTTGTTAAAACAAGTCAAGGAGAACGCGGCCTTCAAAGGATTAGACGATGAAAAATTAAAAATCATCCATGCTGCCGCAATGAGAGGACGAAAGCGCGTGGGATTTATGCCCCGTGCCTTTGGCCGCAGTTCTCCCAAGGTACAACAATTGGTCCACATTGAATTAGTCGTTGAAGAAGTTCAACAAAAATGAAGAAAAGAATGAATAAAAAGGGTAGGTAGAAACTAAAGAGGTGCACTCACGTGTCAGCGTCAAGAGCGCCAGAAGAAGTCTCAACTGTAAAACATTTCATCAAAACGAACATTGAATTCGTTCAAGTAAACGAGTACTTGCGAGATAAACTACAAAATGCTGGTTATGGAGGAATCGTGCTTCAAAGGACACCACTAGGAGTCCGAGTAACGGTACGTGCATTAAAAGTCGGAATGGTCATTGGAAGACGAGGCCGATCCGTTCGACAATTAACAGAAGAGCTTTCTGAGCGATTTGGATTGCATGATCCCCAAATTGAAGTAAAAGGTTTTGAAACAGATGCACTTCTCAATCCTTACGTGGCTGCTTCTCGATTGGTCAACCAAATTCAAAGAGGATTTCACCATCGAAGAGCCGGATACTCCCTTCTAAGAAGGATAATGGCCGCTGGAGCACGAGGATGTGAGATCGTCATTAAAGGACGAATGGCATCTCAAAGGGCACGACAAGAAATCTTCCGTGATGGTTTCGTAGCAAAGTGTGGATATCCAGCACAAAAGTACGTGGAAGAAGCGGTCACCTACGTGATTCGCAAGCAAGGTGCAGTAGGCATCCACGTGAGAATCATGCGTCCAGATGCTGTGATGCCCGATGAAGTCTACTTCCGAGAAGATGTAATCCGACAATTACGTGAAGAAATGGAACAACGCAAGGAAGAAGAGGCTGCTGCTGAAGAGGAAGCCACTGAAATGGAAGAAGTCAGCGTTCCAACAGAAACAAGTGACCGCGAAGCTTCAGCTGAAGAGCTTATGACGGAATCTACCCCTGAAACAGAAGACACCAAGAATATTGAAGAAGAGCTTGCTTCCTTTATCGAGGACCAAGAAGAAGGTAAGCAAGAAGACGAAAACGAAACGGAATCCTAGGATGAGTGAGTCACGATGGCTGTACTAAGAAAATCTGAGATAAAAAAATTGAAACCGGAAGAAATAGATAAAAAAATCAAGGAATTAAGGATTGAAATTTTGACTTTAAAGGCAAAGATAGCTGCAGGTGGCTCCATCGAGGATGCTGGTAAACTTAAGCCATTGAGGAGAACAATTGCACGATTGCAAACATATCAACGATTACAGCAGCTAGAGGCTGCATCACGGGAGAGTTCACTAAAGTCACGACGAAAGCGTACCAAAGAGGGTCTCCGCATTGAGACTGTCACGTGATGACTAGGTCAAGAACAATGCCCACAACTACACGCAAGCTTGTTTCCTCAAACATCATTAGCCGCAAATCCCTTCTCAATCTTTTTAATTGCCCACTTGTCGGATACAAGTGCGCAATTTACCATCAACCTTCTCGGAAATGGTTTTTTGGACTGATCCTCAAAGAAACTAGAAACACATTTCAGGTGCTTTCTTGGAGATTTTTGGAGGGAAGGATTTCCTCTCCAAGTAAGTTAGATGAGCGCTGCATTAGAGAGATCTTCAACCTCTCCGAGAAAATCCTATTAAAATACTTGGACGAACAGAAAAAACAACGTGAAAGACCCATTAAACAATTAATCTCTGATTCTTGCGCTCATGACCTCTCATTAGAACACTCTGGTAAGATGAGAATCTTCACGAAGAAATCAATCACGATTTTCGTGCATGTATCACGAGAAACACATGACCATGGAAACTTTCCGAGTCAAAGCGATTCCACTCCTGAAATTTTCGTAAAAATGGATGGAAAAATACTAATTGGGCGTCCATGGGAACGTTTTGTTAAACCCCCTCGCAAGAGATGGTAACCATCCGCGAGGTTTAATAAGCCTATAGACGAATTGGAGAATAGAAGTAAATGTCAAAGGTGTCAATGATGCCAAGAAAAAAGATTAGAAAAACGCCAAGAGACCTAGGCTTCGTTCCTACACCATCAAAAGTTTGTGATGATCCCAATTGTCCCTTTACCGGTTCTATATCCGTGAGAGGACAATTTTTCGAGGGTATTGTTGTCTCTGATAAGATGGACAAGACGGTAACCATAAAAAGGGAATATTTGGCCAGGATACCAAAGTATAAGAGGTATGCACGAAGAACCCAGACATTCAAGGCACATAATCCGCCTTGCATTGATGCCAAGGAAGGTGACAAGGTCCTCATTGGGGAAACACGACCCATTTCAAAGACCAAAAGTTTCGTCGTGCTTCAAATCCTTGAACATGGCACGGCCACATCATAAGGCGTTCCT
>JAJRXH010000574.1 GCA_024276395.1 archaeon | reverse complement strand
TGATTTCTCGGTATGACACTTTACGCTTTAGGGTGGGATGTCGAATGGTGGCACTCATCCACTCTTGAAAGGCCATCACGACTTTTTTTAGAGAAGTCTCCTTGAGTTTTACCTTGACCATGGCATCAAAGTCGTCGAGCGTGATCTGTTGGCGGTTGATGATCTTCAAGAGGACGCGAAAAGTGTACACGGGCTTGAACACGTCAGCAACATCAAGAGCCAGCGAGAATCGTCGTTCGTGAGGTTCGTGGACGTAACTAATTGCGGGATGGAGCTGGGTTTGATACAATTCGGAGATCACGGTACCGTACAGCATCATGTTAAGGAGGGAGATGAGCGCATTAATGGGATCAGGTGGAGGATGATACATACGTGAATGCAGTGCAAAATCGGGATTGCGGCAGGTTTCATTGAACCCCGAGTAAAGAAGCTGCCACGCTTGTCCTTCAAGGTATCTCAAGTCGTTGATGGAGCCCGTGCTTGGCACGTGCAGTGCGTTCACGTGTCGCAAGTGCGTGCTCAAGTCTACCTCGTTCTTGTTGTGCCAATATTTTAGCATTTTCTTGATGTTTCCAATGACACCCTTGGTGAGAGCACTGGCCAAGGTCCATCGTTTTTGTTCATCGAGATAATGGGCAGCTTGACTAATGATGACCTTTCCAGAAATGTAAGGAGCTCTTGGCAAGTAGCTACCCTTGTACATGCCGTGCTGGTTGAAAAAATGCACTGGCAAGTTTTTTTCAAACAACAAATCCATGGCGCCTGACTTGATGGTTACCTTACCAAAACAGAACACGTCACGGATGGCATTTACTGGAATGACTTTCTTGTCCTTCCCTCCTTCTGGAATGAAGATTAGAGTATTATCCTTTCGTTGCAAGATGCCATGTGATGTCAAGTATAGTGGCTGCTTCACGATTTTTCCCTCTTTTTAGTTTCAATCAATCGGAAAGTTAAGGAAGTACACGAATGATAGGATTTAATCATTCTAAGGGATTGATCACGTGAAACAAAAGTAATAGAAGGAACAACCCTTACAATAGGGCTTTTTTTCAACAGGTGGAGGTCGTGGTAATTGAATGATTCGTGGGATGTCGTCCAGAATGCTGATGAGACGTTTTTCTTCCTCCTTGGTGAGATGAACCTTGATGCGCTTTTTTTGCTTGGGAATGGCAAGCACGCCCATCACGCGGAGTCCTGCTTGGCGGAGAAGCCACACGTAGTATAACAGCTGATATCGGGCAGGAATTTCCATTTTAGCACTCTTCTTCATTTCCAGAACCACGAGATCTCCGTCATTGATGTCCAAAACATCAAACACGGCATTTTCAAGACGTAGTTCTTTTCGTGGCATGTAAGCATAGCTCTGCTCGTGGAACAATCGTCCTAGGAGAATGTTCTCATCAAGATCGTGAAAGTCAATGTGATGAGCCTGTAGCCATAACTCTCGCTTGCACGCAACGTAATACTGAACAAACAATCCGGTAATTCGGGTTTCTGGACGTGAGAGCATTAACTCTCTTTTTCCTTGATCTGGATGTACTTGAGAATGTTCATCCCTTTCATTAGAATCTCTCTGACGAACTTGCCTACTCATGAGGTTCACGCCCATGAATTGATGAAACAGCCAGATGAGACAATTCACTAAAGAAAATTAACTTCACACGCAAGAGAGGATCTTGAATGATTAAAAGATCAAGAAAATTTGATCTTCATTACTGACTTTTGGCAGGAAGCCGACATCGTGGGGTTGCTCCGCTTGGTAGTATTCGGCGAGCATTTCACTTGGGATGTAGGGAATCCTATCTTCGTGAGTGGGAAGGTATCGTGCCAATTTTAGCGGCACGTTTACCGTGTATCGTGCTAACTTACTTTTTAACTTGAGAAAGCGTTGGCGACGCTCTAAAGAATCCCTAACCTGGGATAATCGCGTGAAGTCCCTCCAAGTGGTCTCTGCCTCTTCATTTTGAATGATAAACACGGAAACCTTGTATACCTCTTCTTCAATGAGCTTGAAATCTTCGAGTTTTTCATAATCTAGTGAAGCTAACGCACGCAGAATTTCCATCGACGGCTCTTGTGACATTCGTTCACGTAAAAAGCGATCGTAATATAACTTGCATAACTCGTGAAAGTACACTTCTTGGATCCACGTTGGAGATGAACCACGGCGTAAATCAGAGGAGGTGGTGATGGG
>JAJRXH010000573.1 GCA_024276395.1 archaeon | reverse complement strand
TTTCTCTATATTGACCTTGATGACGCAGAATGAAGGTCATCCGATCATCTCATTACACGATAAAAGGTAAACTAGTCATTTAAACCCTCTTCCATCCTACGAAGATCCATCCCAACTACAATACAATTAATTACCAGTTCTGGTTTATCAATGTGTGAAGTTGTAAAAGTTGAATTTATATTTGAAACTCATCAGAAAATAAAGAAGCTTGAGACCCAATACTAACTGATCGAAGAATCTGGATCATAATTTCTTTTTTTAAGCACGTGAGAATTTGGGTCATAAACCACCAATGATTTAATTTGATTCTGATGCTGACAAAGATACGCCAATTGTCTCACTTGTTCATCCCTTGTTGCTGAAAGAAATCGTCTAAAATGCACCTTGTCTAGGAGTCCCTTTTTGACTCTTGCGATTTCCTTGCGTTCTTGCAATAACTGGATAATGACATCTAATAACTCATCCATTGAAAACTCAGTCTTTCGACTGACAAGTTGCTTGATGGCGAGATACACATAAAAAGCCAATCCTTCCTTGATGTTAAATCCTAACATTCGAGATGCTTCAAAATCATCCTTGGTAAAAAACGTGGACTCCTTGAATTTCAACCAATCATCAAGCTCCGTGAATCCTTCTAGAAGCATTAGCTCACGTTCACTAAGGACTGCACTCGTTGGTACTTCTTCTAGCCGTTTCCTCGGTCGTGAGAACACGTGTTGCATTTTTTCCTTTAAGTGATGCAAGAACAATGGGATGGGTACACATGTAAGACCGAATGAAGTCAAGCGTACCAATCGCGTTCTTCCTTCCTTTCTTATTTCAGCCAAACCTTCTTTTACAAGTTGTCTTACTAATTTTGATATCAACGGGAGTTGTCCTTGATGAAATCGCTTCTGATACTCCTCTAACAATTCGGACATCGAAAGTGCTTCAGGATAATGCTGAACAAGAAAATACAAAATCGCTCTTTCCGTGCTTTTTAGTTTTTGAAAAGGCCATAGTTCATTAATCTTTCCAGAATTGGTAATGAGCATTACTTTTTCAATTACTTGACGATAATGAAGACTGGCATTATAGGCAAACATCGCCCTCATTGCATCTAATTCGCCTAAATCAAGAATCATCTTGCCGTTGAGACCTTGAATCAGTTCCCCTAATGATAAAATGACTTGTCCCACGTGCTCTCGTAAAAACTCTCCTTCCACAGGCGGATGATAGACGCTAAAGAATACATCATTTTCTTCTTTTGACATATTCTCACTCAGTGCATCCAGCAATTTCTTATCCTGGTCACCCTTACTTGAACCATTGTTCCCCTCTTTTCCTTTAGCATTCAAGGGAATGATGACACAATGCTGCGGGGCAGCATGCTTCACAGCCCTAATGATATGGGAAAGATCATTAAGGTAAAATGTCACAAGATATTTTTCGCTCATTCAGCACACCCCAGAATTTTCATTGTGATGTTCATTTCTAACCGTGGTTGTACTGAGGTATACCACTCAATTTGCCGTCATTGATGTACCATTTAATTTGTCGTCATTTCACCTTGATGATTCAAATCTCAGCACATGATTAGATGAAAATGAACATCACAATGAAAATCATAGCAGTTTTTCAAGCCGACTCCCATCTTTATTGGGAAAGCATCACTTCAAAGAAACTAGTCAGCAGCATTCTTTAAAAACTTTCCTTTCATTAATAACATCACCAAGTTCATCTTGATTTCTCATTCATAAAAACTTAACTTGAAATGGAAAGTTTTATAAATCAGTGCACTACCTGATGCTTGGGACTTGTTTACTGTAAACTCGAAACACCTAAACTGAAGTAACAATTAGCCATCAAGATGAAGAGGTGAGAAAAATACCAACAAACATTGATCAACTTGCAGAACTATTGCGGTCATTTGGACTTAGTCCTAATCCATCAAATAAGATGCTTTATGACGATGTCACGGAATTTAACTCGGACGATACATCCAAGAGACGACGGTTTGAAAAGTGGGCATGGTATGGGGATCGCGTGTTAAATTTTGCACTAACTAAGATGATTTTTAACCATGAAAACGCAGAGGAAATGAAAATAGAACATCTTAACTTGATTCTCAAGGAACTTCAAAACAACAAGAGGCTCGTTCAAAAAGCTCATCAACTGAAATTATACAAGATGATTTCTGGTGTAGAAGAGCTAGATGAAGATGATCTTGCCGAGATGCTCGAAGATTATGAAAAAACCAAGGAATTTGCCGATTTTTTCGAGGCTTTTGTAGGAGTTCTAACTGAAGATGTGGGGGTTGAAAAAGCCGCCCATTTCGTCCACTCTTCATTCAAGGATGATTTCGAACGACTCTTGACGATACCACTGCATCGATTAAAAGATCCTAAAGGATTGCTGCAAGAGCTCGGAGACGCTGGACTAATCAAGTTCAACTTTAGTGAACCAAAAAAGATAGCAAAACGCTGGAAAGTTGAATTAACAGTGAGGGCAAACGAAAACGTTCAATCTTTCAAGGGATTTGGGAAAAATAAAAAGGAAGCTGAAGAAAAAGCCGCCTTTGAGTCATTAGAATGGCTATTAGAATTAAATGACGCTAAAATAAGTGAATTCATTTATGAGAATTATTAGCAAGGAATGAGAGATTAACAATGACGATATCCATCTTTTTTTATCCCAAAGAAAACTTTCCACCATTCATGATCAATGAGGATGAATTAAAACGAATTTTCAACATCTTAAAAACTCCAGAACCAAAAAGATTAGAAATTTATAATGAGATCATCCAAGAACCGGCACCAAATTACCGTGGATACAAGATCCTATCACATCTTGGCAGAAAAGCATTAGATGTAGCGGTTCTTGCTCGTGGAATCACTTTTAATGAATCCAGACAAAATATTGATGCTGCTCTTGCTAACACGACGTTATCTCGCGAACAACTGCTTCACGTGGCAGACAAGCTCAAAACATGGCGTTTACGTCTCCCAGAATCGTGGAAATGGTTCCAAGACGATTTTAATAATATCCCGCAAACTAAGAAGATAAAAATGCTTGAACAATGGCACATGGAACGAAATCCAGACATCATTGCTGAGATAATCGGTACAGACGTCGAATCCATCAGAAGAAAGGAAGTCACGATAGAATGGGAGAACATGACGCCCACGCAAAGAGAAGATCTCGTCAGAAAATTGACTAGTCCAGAAGAAAGAATGGCATTACTTCACGCCTTATTAGCAGCAATTCTTCTAGATCACGGCTGGAAGGTGTTTTGCAATGTTGTTGAAAAACTCTTGGAATTGGCACCAAAAAAATACCTAGAGCCAAGTTCGAGTGGCGATGAACAGAATGATTCCACGCAAGCAGCCAACGAGCAATGGATGTTTCACGTTAGGCCCATTCTTGAGATGCTGCAAGCGAGGTCCGACATCTCCTCCATCTTGATGAGTCGCATTAGAGAACACCAGCTATTCCCAAATGATGAAAATGAGATTGATACCTACCTGAAAGAGTCACCAATCGAATTCGTCACCGTCAAGAAGTCCTTAATAAGATCATTGGGCGTGAAAATTTGTGAATCTTTACTGTCTTGGGTTCTTTGGCTCTTGAAATCCAGCATAGAAGAACAAGACCTGACAATTGCTATAACATGGTTACTTCAAGAAGACCTTCTTGCTGAAATAGTCGAGGATAAGATGCTCTTGCGAATGTTAGCATCATCAGACGATGAGATCAAAGATCTAATCGAGCATGCTGACAATGACGTCAAGCTCACGACCTTCCACACAGCCGTGATGTTGATTTTTGCAATTTATGGATGGATGTCATCGTTAACGCTTCTTGCTACCATATTTGACAAGGAACTAGAGGAAATGATTCAACTTCATTCCAAGGGAGACGTGTTTTTCAGAGAGTTATACGACAACCCCACGAAAAGACTGAATGAACTCGCATCTATTCACCACATTCAAGTTTCAG
>JAJRXH010000572.1 GCA_024276395.1 archaeon | reverse complement strand
TGATGATTCCAGCGTTCAAGAAGAATGAGACCATAAAAAGCTGCTTGATGGATGCACTTGGAAAGCTTTTCGTTGTTCTTGTGCTGACAATTGTTTCATTAGTCATTGGACTTTGGTGTTTCTACGAAGCATTTCACCACTTACATTTCGATTCAGAAAATTCTCATGAAATTGCCCACAGGTGGTTTCGAGGGAGCGTAAAAAGACAAAAATATGACAAGCTAACACGAAAATCGAATGACATTTTGAGGTTAGAAGGGAAAAAGATTGATGAATTGGGCCTTTCCAGAAAAAAGAACTTAAATGTGAGAAAATCGTCAATGCATTCTTTTTTCTCGTTATTGGGGTTGTTTCTTTTGATTCTGAGCGGGTCTTTGTTATTGCTGTCTGTTTTTCTGACTTTTGCTGAGAACGATGTCCTTAAGTTAATTTTATTAAGTGTTAACTCGTTTAGTATGGGTTTACTTGTAAGCATGGGAGTTTTCATCAGTTTTAGATTCCTAGGTTTTGGTATTATTGGAATTTTTGGTCTTTTTCTTGGAATGGTATTTAGTATTGGAACTGCACTTGGCATCATTAACCCTTTCCTTTCACTCTCAATGGCCATCTCCGTGGTGGGATTTGCACTCGGAGGTAAGTTTTTATTAAAAGCAGACACATTTCCATTTGAATCAGAGGAGGAATGGCGTACTTTTATAGTTTATGAGGATATTTGTAGGAATGTTTTCAAGAAGAACTCATTAACCTATAAAGACATTCGTGCACGGCTTGCCAATCTTTCGTTAACTACCCCAGAAGACGTTTATGCCTATTTTGGCTTTGAATCTTTTTATGATTACTATTTTAAGTATTATAATAAAGAGTTTCTTGATTAGAAAAGAAAATCAGTGTTTTTTACCTTGGAGAGGGACTTTATTTCTCTTATTCATGCTTTGCACCATCAAAACATTCAAATGATCACGAAGATTGATAATGGAACGGTGATTAGGATGAATTTAGGATTAGATGGAAAGCACGTGTTAATAACTGGAGCATCTGGCGGCATTGGACTGGCTACGGCACGTTTATTCTTGGAAGAAGATGCTAAAGTTACGGCACATTATAATACTAACTCAAAGACAGTAGAAGAGTTAAAAGAACTGCATTCTGGTAGAGTATTTGGAATAAAAGCAGATTTACGCGATGCGTCTCAAGTTGAAGCAATGTTTCGTCGGTCAATGGATCATTTCGGTCGAATTGACGTGTTAGTGGTGAATGCGGGCGTTTGGCCGGAGAATGATACGTTTGTGGCGGACATGAGCTTGAAACAGTGGGAAAATACCTTGGCCATTAACTTGACAGGTGCCTTTCTTTGCTGTAAGTATTTTTTCCAGAACCTGCGTGAACATCAAGGTGAACACGCTTCAGTAATTTTTGTTGGATCAACAGCTGGAGTGTTTGGAGAAGCTGGTCATTGTGATTACTCTGCCACTAAAGCGGCAATGAAAGGACTCACGTTGTCCTTAAAGAATGAAATTGTCCATTTTGCACGTAAGGGACGCGTGAACCTTGTCAATCCAGGATGGACCATCACTCCAATGGCAGAAACTTCCCTAAGTGATGAGCAATTAGTTAAAAGGGTTCTTCAAACAATCCCATTACGTAAAGTTGCAACAGCAGAGGACATAGCCAACATCATTGTCTTTTTGGCATCAGATAAAGTAGCAGGTCACATATCTGGACAATCAATTACTGTTGCTGGAGGAATGGAGGGAAGAGTTCTTTTTACCCCCGAACAGATCGATTTATCCGAAATAAAATGATAAGTTAATTTATTTTTTACTCTTTTTTACAGTAAGTCTTGTCGTGATGGCTGCATTTTTATCATTTTTTTATCGATGTTCTTGGTTTTTTGATGAAAAATTACTTAAAGATTGGATCATGAAACAAGAATAAATTGAGTTCACGACGGATGATACTGTTGGGTTGATGTATCGTGTTAAAGCAAGTAAAAAAAACTCTTCCAAAAAAGAAGGGAAATGTCATCCTTTTTTGCTAAAATTCCACGCAATTTTTTAGTCATGTGGTCATAATTTTTGCCACGTTGATCGTGTCACGGCTCATCAGTCAATGTAAACATGTTCTAACTCGATATCACGAAGATGTTCCAAGTATAATTTTTGAAAAGGTGGAATTAATCGTCCCTCTTTTCTTATCACATCCATGACTTGTATTTGATGAGAGAGATATTTTTTTAGGAAGATTTCATCCATTTCTTCGATGCCAATGGGAGGTGAAAGGGTCATTGTTAGCGGATGAATGGGTATCATTTTTGGGAATCCAATGCAGAATTCTCGTTGTCGTTCCATTTCAGCATGCTCGATACGGTATTTTTGGTAGAAATGACGTGCTATGTTCCCCAAAATTCCCTTGTCCTGTCTTCGGAGTTTTGCCCACTTGTACAGTCGATATGTGATTCCTTTCAAGGGTGGTTCCAATCTGATGATCATTCCTTCGTCCCAGTTGGGGTCCTTAAAGGTATTTAACAGTGCTTCCACGAGGTCGCGTGACGTCGTCACGGGAGTACAGATCAAGAATTCGCGGGTATCGTCGGTTCGTGATGTTAAGATTTTCCATTCCGCGCTTGCCTCTAAGGGTTTCGTTAATTCTTGAAAAACAAAGGTTAGTGCTTCCACGAAGTCGTTCAGATCAATGGTTCTGAAAAAGATGTGAGGAAATTGGATGTTAAATCCATAATAAAGATCACCCAATTTCACGCCGACTTTCCATAGTTGTCTTGCCTTGAGTCTATCTCTCGCCCTTTCCATGCTTCTTCGATTTATCTCGAAGGGATCATTTCTAACTCCCCCAGGGTAAAGGCCTTTATCTAGCCTAGTAACTCCATTGCGTATTCGTCCTTTCTTGTCAATTCCCCAGTAATTTTGATGTTTTCTTGCAAATGTCTCGTATTCCTCTTGAGAATACGGTGTAAGCAGTGGATGACTAATGAATTCCCAGATGTTGGACACCTTGTAGGGATTGTTCGGGTCTTTTCTCAACGCCCTTCCTTTCACTTGATTCACGGTCGTTCCAGCAGCGATGGATGTCAAGTCAATGATGGTGTTCAAGGTCAAAGAGTCCCATCCTTCTCCAAGTAAAAATCTCGTGCCCACGAGACACTTGGTGATGCCTTGTTCAAACAACCACGTGATGATTCTCGTATACGTGTCCGTGCTCCAGTCTTTTCCCTTTCCTTTCATGATGACATAAAAACGTGATCGGGGTTTTTTGATGTAAAACTTGACATTTAATTGTTGTTGTTCGACCCATGTGTCTGATAGGGACAGAAAGCGATCTGCAAGGTCGTCATCAACAAGAATGCTCTTTCCAGTGACCATGATGGGATCTAACTCATCGATCAGAGGATCTGTTGTGACGAGAGCTTCGAATGCTCCGATGGCACCATGAATACCCGTGAGAGGAAAGTGAAATTTAGATGGAAGGCTTTCTTGATCTAAGATGATCATTGCTCTGATGTCATCACCGAGTTGTTGATACTCAAACCGTAAGATTTCTAGAGCGTGGTAAAGCTTCCACTTGAGATTCCAGCATACCCATTCCATGCTTCGGAAGAAATGCTCGAAGTTCTTGCCTTTTGATGTTCCAATCAAGGATATGAGATGTTCAGCGTGTTTTTTCATTATCCTTGTTGATGGAGATTCCACGCCTAATTTCTCCATTTCATCCATGATTTCCGTCCATATGGTTGTCATTAGGCGTTCAACCAATCTAAAATCCCAATGAAGTTGGTCTAAGAATCGTGTCCTTACTTTTTTATCCGTGATTGGCTCTTGGGATCGATTTGGACGTTGTTTCCAACCATGGAAAATTCTTGTTTTTTCCTTGAATTGTTGGCTCGTACGAGGATCATTGAGGAGTAGTGCCATTAAAGTGCGACCGTGTTGTACCACTTCCTCTTGAAGGTTCCAGAGCTGCTGAAGTTCTTCCAAAGCTTTTTCACGAAAGTCATCTAAAGATGAACTGCTCGCCTTTTTTATCACAGCAGCATCCGTGTCATCCTGAGATGGAATGGGAAGAATGCAAACGAGGTCTTGGTATGGAACGAGAATCCCTTCACGCACGAGTAAGTGTCTTGGGATGTCGGCGTGTATTCTGGGGAATATTTCTCGGAAATCAGCTTTCATTCTTTCCGGTGGTGTTGCAGTCAATCCAAGGACTTTAGCATCTGGCAATTGGCTTAACAAATATCTTACATCTTCTCCCCATTGCTGCGTTAATCTGTGAGCTTCATCAAGAATGATGAGTCCAATGTCGTGCTTTTTTAATCTTTCAATGAGACTTCCAGATCTTTTTTCTAAGATCATATCGGGGATTTTATTCCTTTTTCCTTTTTTCTCATTAGAATTCTTTTTCATCGGCATGTTTTTGTTAATGTTCTTCCGTGTTTCTTTCCTTCTCGTTTTTTGATTTGATTTTCTACGACTACTCCGGATGTCTTGATTGAGCCTTTGATAGGTAGTAATGGTGATGGGTCTCAAGAATCCCTTTTCCTTTCCAATCACATGATGGACATTGATGCTGACATCGCTTGGTTCAAAGAACATCGTGGCTCGATCTAACCAGCTTCCAAGCACTGCAAGGTTAGGAGTCAGCACGAGAACGTGTTTTCCTAATTCACGTGCTAACGATAATCCGATGATGGTTTTTCCACTTCCTGGAGGGCTTACTAACAAGAACGATCGATGAGTCTCAAGATGCTTCTTAATTTGCAACACTAATGAAGTTTGGAAGTCATAAAAGGGCAATCTAAACCTGAATTGATCGAAGATTTCCTTTCGTTGGGAGAGAAGCTTGTTTCGTAGCTGGACGAACTCTTGCAAGCTTTGATCTTCTAAGAGGACTTTCGTGAAGATGTCTGGACTATAATCAATTCGACAAGTGGGGCAGACTGATCGGATTTCTAGCCATGCTTCCATTTCATCAGCATGTCCAAGATAAAGGCATTCCCAGCAAAGAATGACCTCTTCCCCGATATTGAACTTTTTCAGGCACAAGACACATTTACTTTGCTCAGCCAAGCAAAGAATGCAAGTATCTCCTTCTAGAGGATTTCCACAATTAAGGCAATTTTTCATTGATCTTACCGCGAGAAGTTTTATATTCGCCAGACATAACGAAAATGGAGTTTAAAAATGTTTGTCGCTTGACGCTGGGAATGCAACCACGGCAGCCGTGGTCATTCCGTGATTCAATTTTTTTTGAGGTTAATGATGCTTAGATGCTTAATGGCGCACGTTCAGATAAAAATGAGCATTTCTTTTTTTTAAGCCTCATCATTCCCAGCCCCACGAAAAAGAAATAGGAAAGAATTTGACGTGAAATCAAGCAAGCGCATTTTTTCGTCACGCTTCTCGTGATGGAGTGGTGATGCTTGAGAGAAAACCAAAACAATGGTAACCAAGATTCTTAATGGAGTACATTGCCGTGATGCTCGTGGGTGTCCTCCTCGGTTGCTTCTGTTAATTTATTTTCCCGGATTTCTTCGAGTAATTCTCCTAACGTGTTAGCGTCGGTGATGTAAATGGTCAATCCATGGCTTTTTAGTTTT
>JAJRXH010000571.1 GCA_024276395.1 archaeon | reverse complement strand
GAAGATCACACAATAATCAGACTCGGGGTCGTCGTTTCCCACCTCGGAATCGCTTCCAGGGGGTGCCCCCTCGCCGTCGTCATCCTCCCAAGTTCTTGGAGGAAGAAGCCGTTGTCGTTGACTTTAGGCCTGAAGGACTCTATGGCGAACCTATTTCAGATGAACATCCGTCGCATCCGTTGGCTTATCTCATAGGCACGAAATACTACCTCTTGTTTGCCGCGGTATTTCAGCCTCACGTTGAATTGAATCGGCTTGATCACGTCAAGTTGCAAGGTAATCGAGAATTAATCGCCTTGAAACGAAAAAAATTCTCAGATCTACCGCTAGCAGTTCAACAAGACCTAGAAAACGTGATTGTTCACATCGTGGAGATGAATCCAAGTCCCTTTGTTGAATTTTTCAATAAATCAGGTCTTGCTACCTCACAAAAGCATCAATTGCAACTTCTGCACGGAATTGGACCGAAACGATTGGAATTAATTCTCAATGAACGTTCTAAAAGTCCATTTACTGACTTTGAAGACATCAAGAAAAGAACCAACCTAGCAAATCCAGTGCAGCTCATTGCGAGACGGATTGTTGAAGAGATCTCGGAACCGCAAAAATTTTATCTCTTTGCCAAGGCCTATAAACCTGAAGAAAGGTGAACTTGGCAATGGCTGTGACAACGATATCAAACTTGGCTACCATTAGTGCGGGTGATCTCAAGAGGATTACCATCAAGAGATTGCAATCTTACGGTCTCCATGCCAAGAAAAAACATGCACAGCATTTTGTGATAGATCCTAACATCTTGAGAACCATCATTTCAGAATCAGCGATAGATGAGGATAAGGTGGTCTTGGAGGTCGGGGGAGGATTAGGTATTTTTTCTACTTTTCTTGCTCGACGCTGCAAAAAGTTACTCATCGTGGAAATTGATCCAGACATGGCAGAAATCATTGAGATGGAAGTGCTTCCGGAATTTGATAACGTGGAGCTCATTAAGGGTGACATACTCAGCCTCGATCTCGATCATCCCGATGTCATCGTGGGTAATTTTCCTTACAAGATTTCTGGACCCATGGTCGTTAAATTCGTGGAAATGGAAAAGATCGTTCCAGTCGTGGGTACTTTTCAGGCAGAGTTTGCTCGACGTCTAGCAGCAAAACCTAAAACAAAGGAATACGGCCGCATCACCGTTCTCGTGCAAAACGTGATGGATGTGTCCATTGTCAAGACATTTCCATCAATGTCTTTTTATCCACCTCCCAAGGTAGCTTCGAGCGTGATCAAGTTATTACCCAAGGAATCCATTCCGCCACAAATCCATGATGAGACCTATCGTCAGCTTCTTACCATCTTGTTTAATCGTAATCATAAAACCATCTCCAATAACTTGAAGAATGGCTTGAAAACGAACATAAACCTAAAGACAGAATTTCGACAAAAAATTGAATGTTTTCTCAACTCTAATGATGTGGATTTGAAAAGGCGACCAGTCGAACTTGAACCAGCGGAGTTCATTCACTTACATGAGAAAATCTTAAATTGTGAGTAACCGGCAACCACTTGGTGATAACATGGACCTTTTATGTGAAGCAGAATGTCTCACGTGCGTGGCAAGAGAAGGACGATTGAGAAGGTATAATCCTAATAGTAAGGTTTTTTATTGTCCAGAATGCCACAAGACTTATTTCTGCGAGGTTGGCATCCACAAGGAATTCTTACCTGAATTGCGACATCGTTGTCCTAATTGTCGGACGATGATGATTTATACAACGATGAAAACCGTATTAGAGCAAAAGTTAGACCATGCTCGTAGTTTAGGGGTTTCTGTTTACAGCATTGAAGACATATCACCGCTCAAGAACATCATTGCTCCTCATTCGCTTTTAGAACAAATGATGCATCAACGAGTTCTTGAGTTGGCTGAAACAAGTACGCTGCGAATGGAATCCACAGAAATTGAAACATCATCAATGATTGAGGCCATCACGGAGCTAGATGGTATTGATTCACTCTTGCTTCTTGACATTCTACAAGTATTAGGAATGCCCTTGGCTGACGTCAGTTCTGCCACTCCAGTTGACGAGATTTGCCAATTATTGGCTGAACGAAATCCCAAAGCCCTAACGATGCTCTTTGACATTTTCATTAGAAATGCGGTAGAAATCCATCCACGTGGATTGCTGATCAGATTTGCCCTTTCCATCAAACAAAACTTGAGAAACGTTACTTTCGTTCGGCTACATCCAGTTGAGACTGAGTTCTTGCCTTTTGTTTCGGCAATCGTGAATTATCGTGAGAATTCGGACGAAAATGCGGAATTATGGGAATCATGGGTCATTTATTTTGAGTCACCAATCGTTGACCTTGAACATCTTAACGAGATCATAACACCTCTGATGTCACAGCCTCCCGCCTTGTATGCCTCATTAAAAGAGGTTCATTTAGTTGCTAGAGAATTTTCTTGGATGGTTCAACAGATGTTATCACGTTATGGCAAGATCAAGGTCCGACGGAATCCAGAAGATCCAGATTCTTCAGAAGACGAAGTCCCCATTCGCTTGTGGGTCCCACACGCAGATAAATTCCGCGAAGTACTAGCATCTTGATGGAGGACGTGATTTGTCTCGTTATGCCTTACAAGATTTTCCACCTCACTTGAAGGATCTTGTAGATCCTTTGTTATCTGTTCTTAATGAGGGAGTTGCTGAAGCAACGACCATGGAAATGACACCTCCCTCCCTTGAATTAATCAATACTTACCGAAGTCTTCTTGACCGATTGAATAGAAGCCTTTCTAATGAACGAGATGCGTTGCGCCAGCCGAACATGGCCGTGCTTTTGGGTCGGTTGGCCCAAGAATTAGATTATCCGTCGCCAACTTCTGAAATCTTTCGTCAAGGAACAGACTGGATATGGTTAGCACCTTTCATTGCTGGTTGGTATCTCTCACAGAAAAAAATCAATGATGCGCGTGCCCTTGTTGAGCAAGTATTGGATAAAATCAGAGTTGAAGTAGAGAAACTTCAACAAGTTGTACCGACCGAGATCGGGAAAATACAAGCTTATTTAGAAGCCTTGCATGTCCGCGGCGTCATCCAATTGGAGACTCCAGATAAAGCACCTTTGATGCTGACCTTGCGTAAAGCCATGGCTTTTCTTGAGAAATTAGAAGGAAAAGGAGATGTCGTCAAAAACACTCGAATGACTTACTTACTTCGCTTTTCAGCATTGCAATTACTTGCTGAAATGCCCACTCCCGACTTAGACTTGATAGAAGCGATCGAACGAAATGTTGATGATTCGTTGCACGCTACTCAAGACCATTTTAGCAAGACTTTCTTTTTGATGGTGATTGCCAAGTCTTTAGCCATCTTAAAAGAATATCATCAATTAGAAGAAACCTTGCAGGTGGCATGGGAAAGTGCCCAAGAATT
>JAJRXH010000040.1 GCA_024276395.1 archaeon | reverse complement strand
GGTTCGAGGCGCTCATTCGCGAGATGAACGAACGATTTGAGAAGGTAGATCAACGGTTCGAGGCGCTCATTCGCGAGATGAACGAACGATTTGAGAAGGTAGATCAACGGTTTAAACGAAATGAGAAGACCTTGCAACGCGTGGAAAACATGCTAAGAGACCTTCATTCTTATATGGGATCGAATTTTGAGGGATTAGTCTGGACTTTCGTGAGACGTGAACTCATTTCTCGTGGATTCGAGAATTTCACCTTGCTCCGTAACGCGAGATTCGTGGACAAGCAAGGAATCGTCCACGTCGACTCGACTATCGTGGAATTAGATATTTTTAGCCTGAAACCATTGGTTGCCGTGGAAGTCACGGGAATCTTGAGAGATTTGGATAAGGTGGACAAGTTCGTCAAGAAAGTACAATTTTTGCGTCGGTTATATCCAGATGCGCCTGAGGGATTGCTAGCATTGGTAACGACGGATATTGACGAACGAATAGTAGAGGTGGCGCTGCGGCGTCTTCGAGTTGCTGGCATTGAACTACTAACTCGACAAGAAATTCAAGAACGATTAGCCAGCGAATCAACTTGAAAATCTTGAACGGGCCAAAACACAAGAATGGATGTCGAGCATTGACAAGAAGAATTCTTGTTCCAAAAAATCGGTGATGAGCACTTTAATAAAGGTCAATGGAATGTTAAGAATGAATTTTTATTCTAAACTACATCTGAAGTTCAAATTTCATTGTTGAATTTCTTTTCTTTTTTGGTTACTTTTTTCTTTAAGTAATGCCATTGTTCCATGGAAATTCTTGTGGATATCGTGACTAATTTGGATGTTATCGTTTTTAATATCCTCTTTAGGCATTCTGATCAAGTGACAAAGATTGATAGCGTCGTGTATTTCACAGTATTTAATGAAAGATATATAAATTTCACAGTATTTAATGAAAGATATATAAGAAAGAGAATGGGAATTTATCATTTGTGAAAAGAAGCGATGAGCAAGGAGAGGATCTCTTGATTTCTAATGATCACCATTTTGATGTTCTTCTCAAAGGAAACAGATGTCTTAACTTATCACATCCTATAAAAATCAAATAGTTCACGGAGAGTAGAAATCGTCAAGGAGGTGTAATCATGAAGATATCGGTCGGTGAAGTGGACAATTCATTTCCAGCTCATTCCCAATTTTCGGATATAACAAATCCAATAGAAACAATCTTGACTATTTTTAATAGAAAATTCGGAGTTTGCAAGTATCTTTCAGCTAGTCTCGTGGTCCTCATCATTTATTTTGCATTACTGTTCACCTTGAAACTCATTACTCGTGTATATCTGGGAACGCCCTTCACATTTAATCCTTATAATGTTTTTTACTGGAGAGATGTTACTGCTGCAGTGGTACTTCCCGTATTTTACATTATTTTCATCGAAAAAAATGAAAAAAATACCTTTCGAGATACGTCATGACGTTGATGTTGGAGAAACAGAGTTATATCAATTATTTGCCCGTTATTTTCAGACCATATTTTCCAAAAGAAGGACATTACTTTCCGGAATCATTTTGAGCGCAGCTTACTTTATCATCACTACTTTTTATGTCATTTCTGGATATTATAGTATTAATTTTTATCTTGAACGGCTAGTTGCTGTTTGGGGATTGTTTCTCTTTGGATCCATCATTTATCAAGTAGTCATGGTCGTTAAGATTTTTCATCACGACGTAAAAGAGATCCCATTAAAAATTTCCGCCATTTTTTCTGGATTACGACCTGTTGCCTCTTTAGCGGGACTTGGCATCAGCTTTTGGATAATTTCAGTGACCATCTTGGCTCTTCCCACCTTAGTCCTTGGTTTTAATCGAAATTCTATTGTTTGGTATGTTTCGTTTTATGGTTTAATGACAATTTTAGGATTATTTTTTATCGTCATTTTTCTCTTTGGTTTTCACAAAAGCATGCAAACCACGAAAAATACAATGCTCATCTTGCTTGCAAGGGATCTCAATCTAAATGCCGCACTTTTTCAGGGTCAAAAACACATGATTACCAGCGATACGCTTCATTTATCAAGGTTATCGTGGTTAGAACAAATTCAGATTTATGAATTAGTCACTAAAGGAAAGGAATGGCCAATCAACTGGAATGTCATCCGCGATTTAGCTTTGTCGTATCTTTTGCCAATAATACTTTCGCTGCTTGGAATAAACTAGTCCTTAGTTTCAAAACACTGTTCTCAAAGATTTAACATCCTTGAAATTTTTTACTCTTACAATTTTTTCAAGGTTTTCAAGGCATCTAATTAATCAAAATTGTATATTACATTTAGGCAGGGTCATTTACCAGCAGTTACTAATTGGTAACTCTCAATGGCGATAGAAATATAGTGAAATGTGTCTTGAATTGTTAATGAAAAAGTGTCGTTCAGCATGTTAGTAGTTGTTTTCCTTTCGTCCCATCTTGCTGTTGCTCATGTTCTATTGAAAAAGCTATTAATCGCTTGGAAAGAATGATTAATAGCTTCGAACAAGCTGGCTTGAGAATGTTTTACGGCGTGGTTTCCATCTTCTTCAACACGACAAGAATTATTAAAAGTCCTCATTACGTTGGAAGCACGAGGTCGCGTGTCTAATGGCTCCCGAGAAGCGCCACGTTCCCTTGAAGGAAAGCTTGTTCCATTCCTTACTTGACAAGCATCGTGAAGGGTCCTTGAAAGCCTTGAATCAATTGTTACCCCTTACTGGGATGCGTGAGATTTCCAGTGAGATTTTCCCCAAGAAAGTTCCGGACAAGATTTATCAATCTGCTCATTGGGACGAAGATCCACGATTTTTCTTTCTGGATCTCACCATTGAAGTCAATCCAGATGACATCTACAAGCTGAACACGTATCGGAGCTGGGGCTTAGAACGAGTGTCAGCACGATTGCCACGAAGAAGGAAATACCACGAACCAGAAGAACGTGTTCATGGAGCTCTCCTGTCAATCATGGCACCAAGTGAAGATGACCGCGAGCTTGCTCAACGTCATCATCTCGAGATATTATCCCTGCAGGAAGGCTTCCCCTTGGACATTCCACCATCGGAATGCGTGGAAGTGGGTGCACCATTCGTGTTAGGCAAGATAGCGTGGCTCAAGCGATCTGGTAGGCCCACTGAGGAATGGTTGAAGGAGCTCCGAACGGCAGCCCGCTTATTCCGAGATGACGTCAATGACGTGGCCTTTCTTCTAGGATGGGGAAAGATCATCCTTCCTTCCAGTACTGAGGAGGCTTTTATAAAGCGTGAGATAGATAAATTAATTCAGGAGGAATTAGGCATGAGCTCAGCAGCGGTTGTTAGAAAAATTCTTCAAGCATGGGACATTCCACCAGACGAAAGCCGGATCATCACGAAGGTCTTGGAAGGTATGATGGATGCGGAGCAGCGGAAGATCGTGTTGGCAGCCTTGGAAGGCATGGATGCGGAGCAGCGGAAGATCGTGCTGGCAGCCTTGGAAGGCATGGATGCGGTAAAAAAACGAATTTTCTTGCGAATGCTGGAGCTCCCTCCAGAAAAACTTCGAAAACTCTTGCAGTTGTTAGAAGATCCAGAACAACTCGATCAGTTATGATGCAAGGCTCTCTCATTCCTCTTTATCTTTGTAGTTTTTCCTTGATCACGGTTTTTTTCCTTGAATCCATTCAGTAGTGCATCATTGATGAATGTTGAAGCCTTTCTCGTGTCTTGCTGTTCCATGATTTTTCTCTTTGACACGGTAAATTGTCATTGAAACCAGTTTCTAGTGATTTTATCGGGGGAGAATTTATCATGGAACCCTCTCTTGAGGCTCATTTTCGAGTCATTCTGGAATGTAGTGGTTCTTGGTGAACATTTTTTTCAGAATGATTGATGAGCTAGTTCATGCAAGAAATTTGAACATTTTTCATCTCTAAATCGCTAGGTTGATGAGATGACGGATGATTGATGACGAATGATCCTTTTTTCATCAAGTCTGCTGCTCGTGAACTTGATCGATTTAGAATCACGATTGATGGAGGTTGTTGCTTTATACTTCACTCACGGAACAAGCGTTGATTTCCATTTTCTCATCTTGATGCTCCAAGAAACTGACGATTTTTTAGGGGAAGTCTCTTATCTTTTTTCATCTTCAGCCGTGTTTGTCGTTGATCATGTTTGGAAGTTAGTCGTCGATGCTCGAGGAAATCCAAACTCATTCCAGAAGAAGATCGTCAGTGTCATTCACCATCAACTAAGCTTTCAAGTCCATCCAGCTGTCTGGTCATTCAACTTGTCGCACGATTTTCTTGCTGGACTGGTTTAAAGCGAGGTCAGTGACAGTCACGTGACATGACATGTGGGTGTCATTCACATAACATATATGATTAACATCATGTCCTCGGGGAGATGAGTGAATGATTGACGTGGCGCGGTGGAGATGTCCTCAGTGCAGGCTGAAACTAATTTTCGTCTTCAAGTAATTGGAATGAATGGGTTCAATAGCAGATCGAGTCATCAGGCATTTCTTGATGAATGAAGATAACTTCTCAATGGGAGGGAGTCTCATTCTTTCACGGTGGATCAGTGATATCTTGCCCTCAGCCAGCGTTTCAACCTCATTTAATGAAAAACAAGGTCGCTTGACGTTGATGGGTGAAGAAAGAAGCATCATCTTGAGAGAAAAGGATACTTTCTTGGAAATCCTGAGAAGTCCCTACGATCACGTGCCCTTTAGCAAGGTTGATATCTTGCTCTTCGTCATTGGCGTGGAGAACATGGATATCATCAATGATCTGGGCCATGTCATCAAGAATCACCGTTCACGAGCAGAGATCACGCTAGCGATCGTGATCCTTCCGTCATCATTGAGGTTAAAGAGCCACATCCCTGGAAAAAAGAAACAGAATTTCATTGAACAAGTGCTCGGTCTAGTTGATGGCGTGACCGTGATCCACGAAGATCAAGTTAGAAACACCATCACGCAAACCTGCATTTTAGAAAACATGGATGCTAGCACGTTTCGAGTTCTCCATCACCTGTTATTAGAGAGCATTGAAGGAATTTTTTGGACGTGCAATCCGAGTTCTTTCGTAAATTTGAGTCCCAGGGCAGACGTGTTTCCTCTTTTCATGGAAAATGATTACTTTCTTTCATCTTCCCTGACGATGGATTACCAAGCACAACCTGTTGAAGACCAACTTTCACGGCATGTTGGAATGTTGTTCCTTTTGATTGGAAAGCATTCTTTTGAGAATTGCCGAAAGTCAGTCATTTCAATTAGGGGTGACGAGAGACTTTCTCTCAGAGCTGCCAAGGATGCCATCGAGAAGTTGAGCAGTTTCTTGCCTCCTCATCACGATCTCATCTGGGCAGTGGGAATTGATGAAGAAATGCCGCCTCACCACCTCCAACTACATTTCTTGTTAGGTAGTGATTGATGTGTCCTGCTCATTCCACTTCTAGAAGTGATCTTTCCTTCTTGATGAGGCAGTTCGAGTTAATGTCAGGACCATTCTGAAACGAATGGTTTTCCCATGGCGTTTTCTAGCAAGTCCTCACGGAAGGAAACTCAAGTAAAATGGCCAAAAATGAGTGAAATGCTTTCTTGTTCCCTCGTCTTGATCTCCGGGAAAACATGAGACTCGATGGTTCGTTCTTTTTCGACCTTTTAGCAGCATGTCTAGAAGTGGGGATCTCTTTTGAGGGCATGTTGCCGTCAAATGTCATGAATGTCGTTGCTCACCACGAACTTTTGCATTTCGAGAGTCATTCACTTGTCCTTGAAGTAGTTAAAGAAACTGGTTGTCATTTACAAGCTCTGGTTAAAAGAAAGGGATGACTGAATAACTCTCTGCATTTCATTCATGCTTTCATCCTCATTCAAGAGATTCTTCGTCTTTCATTTAGAATCACAATCCCTGAGATGCGCGTGATTATTTTTTAAACAATGAATTAGAAAGAAGTTAACCGAGATCATTGTTGGATGCCACAAACAAATAAGGATTCCGCGACCAGGATTTTATTCCATCCTAAGTTGATCACATGAGGAGAAGCCGTGATATGGGCTACTTGATGAAATTAATCACGATGGCTAGAGGAACACCGTCAAGTCGAATTTTTTATCGCATGATAACAAGAAAAACTGGTGGCTTCACTGATACGAGTACCGCTTACCTCATTCAAGGAATGGCATTTGGAGTCCAATCGAGACTCATCTTTAATCCAAGTGCCTCGAAATATGACACGGCGAAAATAGCTTGGTGGTACCTAGACCTCAACTTCAAGGGACGACGACTTCATTCACCGGTCTTATTCGTTAAAGGATCACGTGGAGCTCTATTCCCCTTGTTTCCTCCAACAGATCCTAATTTTGAATCAAATGACACGAAGAACATTCCGGACTTGCATGATCTTCGAGAACGATTAGAATTGCTCGTGGAATTACGTGCCGAGGATCCTCTTCAATTGGCTGTTTATCCCGTTGCCATCGCATATTCAAAAGAAGATTTTTACAAGAAAACTGATGAAGAAACGGAAGAAAATGAGGAGAGTCATGATCTCGGGAAATTTCAATTTGAACTGTTATCCTTGATGTTAGAAATGGCTAAACGATCTCCTTCCTTGATCTTTGGGATATTTGAGTTATCTTCTTGGAGGGCTGTTGATGAGATAGACGGCATTGTTGATTGGCTCGTTACATGGATCTTCATCATCAACTGGATAAGAGGGGAAAAAGAGATTTCATTGCCAAGGATGGATCTGGATTTCAATTTCGTTCAATCCTTTCAACAGTCAATCTACCGCCTCTCAACACTTCCACGAGGCGTCTTTTCTCAGCATTTTTCCAAATCATTCCACCTTCTCAATGATCTCATGGACAATTCAAGGGGCTTTTCTTTTGGTCTAATCATGACCATGGGAACTCTCTCACGTTTTCTCACGGAAACTTGTCTACTTGAATCACTTGAAGAAGTCAACTTACCAAAAACGCAACGACAGATTAGAAATGCCTTGATTTACCTCTTTTTTAATCCCAAGGAAGGTAGAAAACGTCTTGTCCAGTCGGCGAGAGCCTTGGTTGATCGCATTGATGAAAAGTGCCGTGCTCTTGATGATGAACTGAATCAATGGATTCGTGGTCATTTTTCTTTCGCAATTCCTCTTGAAAGAACATCTTCAAGACAAGCATCCTTCAAGAAACTTGCTGAACGTCGCGTTACAATGCTGGGTCATCCAACATCCGCGGAAAGAAGAAAATCATTGAGGGATCTGATGGAAGAGTTCTTGCAGCAAAAAATTCTCGTCCATCTTCTTAATTCGAGGTCGTGGTGGCAGTCCCACGTGAGAAGGTCCATTCAACATTCCTTCCTCTTCCACGTGAGCGAGCAATGGAAATCGTTATTAGCTCAAGAACTGGAAAGCGCGCTCTCGGAAATGTTCTTGGGAAAAACAAGTGACAAGGAAGAAAGTGGACAAGCAATCGATCCATTAGTGAAAGTCATCTCAGAAAAAGACCTAGAAAAAATATCGTTATCACTCATTCAACGTGAGCTGATTTTAGGTGATGAAGAACAACTTGCCACGCTACTTGATGAGATTGTTGGATTTTTTGAAGATCGGGCATTTCATTTTCTCATTAACTTCTTGCGAGTTGACATGACCACGACGACACGACTGCCAATTTCCATGCCATCGTGGCTTTCACCAGACCTATTACCTACCATCGAGCACCACTTGAGTGAACGTCCTGAGTTCCTTTCAACTCTTAGCTTTCATCGAGCATCATCATCTGATGAAAAAGCCCTTCCCTTGCTGGTTTCATTCATTGTTCACCTTATCATTGGAGAACTGAATGAAAAAGCATGTGCTGATGAGCCAGCCTATCGAGATGGCTTGTCTTTTTCAAAAAGTAAAATTGCTGATCGTGCTTGGAAAAGAATCAAGGAATTCTTGGACGAAGAGTGGGCTTCTCTTGCTGAGAGTCTGCTTTCTTCGTTTACTCCGTCGTGGAGTGATGACCTTGTCCGCGTGCTTGACGATCTTCAAGAAAAACTTCAATTAACTCATTCTTTCCTGCGTGATGAAGCTCAGGACACGTTCTATCAGCAATGCTGGAAAGAATCGGAAAGGTTCATCACGAAATTATTCTTCATCGCCCCCTTCATTGGTGAATCTCAATGCACCTGGCAAAATTTCCACGAAAATGGAACCCATGGACCTTTTGCCTCTTTCTTCTCCTTCCTAGAAAAAATCATCCACTCGTTGTTGACAACTCCCTTTTCAACAATAATCGACCTCAAGAAGGAGATTTTCAACCGCATTGATGATTACAACAAGACCAAGGAACAAGAAATTTGGAATGCCCTTCTTAGAAAGACCTTCATCAAGCTGCTCGAAGAATCCTTGCCGCGACCCTGGAAATTGATTCCTGGTGATGTTGACTTTCCAACTGAAATTCACATCGCTCGAAATGTCTCACGAACAAGCCAGATGATGATGACGCCAGGAGAAAGAAATGAGCCTGGTCACGAACAATCAATGAGTCTCGTTCCGGTGATGGCAGATCCGGACGATGCCAAGGATGTGCCCTTCATCCTTCAGCTCTCATGGCCCCAAGAGACAACCGTTTTTCCCCAAGTGATCGCGCGTTCGTGTTGTTCCAGTTGTCGTCTCAAGCCTTCTCACAAGGACAAGAACCCGCCTTCCTTCAAGCCTTGCATCGTGAACGAAGCTGATTATGAAAGAACGCTTCTAATTGATCCACTACAAGAAACAGTACTGGTCATGAGAAAGCCCTTGGATGAATTGATGCATCATCTCCAAAAAATCCAGTGGCTCATTGATTATTGTCACGTGTTGATGCAAGCTTCCCAGCATGGGACGCCTGCTCACTCGACCGTTTCACATCTCAAGATTCCTTCCATTCTTGAACAATTTCACGGATATTTCGGAAAGAAATGCCGTCACTTTAATTGGATGCTAAAACAGTCCCTTCCCTGATTTTGATGGCAGATGAAACTGAAAAAATTAAAGCTTAATTCCCAGTCTTGCCATGCATTCCTCTCGTGATCTGTAAATGAATGTCCGTTGATGACCATCAATCAATTGAAACAAGAAAAAGAAAAGCTTTTCATGTTCATCGTATGTATGGTGCTTGAAATATGTTGAAAGTTCGTTCACTCAACAGAACTGTTCACATGTTTCGGAACTCATTGTAGAAAGTTGGATGTACTGACCAATTGGCAATCCAAGGCCTCTTGCTCCTGGGTCCACCATCACGTTTGTCGCAAAATCGAAAAAAAATGATGATACAAGGAAAGAAAGAATGAACGAAGAAAACTGTCCGTGACCGCAGGTAATCCCACGAAAAATCGCGTCTTATCCTTGCAACTCGAGGAGCGATCTCGGTCTCGGCGATGACTTGATGATGATCAAAATCCGTGAATCACGAGTGTAATGACGTGATTAGCAAACTCGAAAAGATCAAAATCTGTTAGAAGGAATGAAAATTGCCTCTTGACAGAAAACTCCAAGGCTTTCT
>JAJRXH010000570.1 GCA_024276395.1 archaeon | reverse complement strand
TCCCAATGGTCTCATTTCAGCTGGGGATGCAGTAAGGCCATGAATGAGAATGACAGCAGTGCCTGCATCTTCTGATAAATATTCCCATGGTCGTGCTAATTCTATCAATGAAGTCATATTTTTCACTCCTCAACCATAATACGCCGGAAATGAACCCGACTTAGTTTGTCGAGCGTTCTTCATCAGAACTTGGATTAGCACTCGAAGATTCCGAGTGGTCAAAGGGGGTGTTAGAGCGTTTTTTCTGACGAAGTATTTCTTGCTTGCGATGGAATAAAGAATCTTTTAATCTTTCTCGATCTTTTGGATATGTAAAATAAACTAACGTGAAAAACAATAAGCAAAGGAACCAGGGGATGACCGTGGCCAAGATCATTGCATTGGCTAGTGCTTCGACATTATTTAATCGGATGCTTAAAGGTAAATCTTGAATGTCCACGCCACTTCGTGGGGTGATGTAATTAAACAATTTTTCAGCAAGAATGCCGACAATGAGCGTGCCGCTTGCTGCTACTGATCCTTCAAACAAGCGATCAATGGCATATACAGTACTACGAATTTCTGGTTCGAATAGTTCACTAAAAATGGGATAATTACAAGCAGGTGCAACCCACGAGATGGAGAATCCGGTAAACATTCCTAAAATGATGAATGCTAGCAAGATAGCCATTGAAGGTTCCCTGGGAATTAACTTGAAGATGATGATCATCATTGGTATTCCAGAGAACACGGATACCTGTGCAACTATGATGCGACCTTTGTCTTGATTCCATCTGGCGGCCTTATCACCGATCCATCCCCCAAAAAGATTACCTAGAGCAGCTCCGACAGCGATGACAGCAAAAGCAATTCCAGAAATGAAAGGATCAAAACCAATGTATTCAAACCATAAGATGACGAAAAGTATGGCATTCCATGGAATTAAACCAACAACACCTTGAAGTAGGATTAACAGGAACGTCTTATTTGTCAATATTCTTTTATAATCACGTCGTGTTATCCTGTATCGTTCTTCAACTTTTTCATCAATGAGACCCGCTAACTGATGTTCAGAGCCGCCCCGCAGAGGATCTGCAGCCAACTTCCACACCAAGAGACCTAGTAGAATGCTAATGAGGGCGATGAGCAAGAAGGCAAATCTCCAACCATCAATACCCATGATGGTAGCATCAGAAACAGATGTGGCAAATAACGTGCCGGTGATGGCACCTAAAACGCCTGTTAACCCTAACCAACCGAATGCCTTTCCTCGTTCATCTTCTCTGAAATAATCCGCAATGATGGACTGAGCTGTTGGGAAGATGACAGCCAATCCCATACCAGTAAGCACGCGAAAAAACAACATAGAGAAGAAATCCCAGCTTGAAGCTACCAAGATTGTGAAAAAACCCCAGAGGATGCTACCAGAGGCCAATAGTTTTTTTCTAGAAAAGCGGTCAGAGAACCATCCCCACACAGGTGTGCTTAAGGATTGTAATAATGAACGTGCCGCCGTGATGGCGCCATTCTGAGTGGGAGAAAAGCCTAATGTTCTTTCTAATGCACCATAAACGGCTGGAAGCATTTGTCCATCGGCATAATCCACGACATTTGCCGCATTGATGACATACTGAGTTCTTGTTCTCTTGCTTTCCATTGAATCGCCAACGTGGTCTAAACCCGATGACATCTCGTGTCTACCTCATATTTTTTACAAGAAACCACATCAAGCATCGCGTTAATATTTTTTTCGCCAAGAAGATATCTACTTCGTGCACGTGCGTAAAGATGTGGCGAGTAAAGACACGAAAGGAGAAAAAGAAGAAAACTATTGAGCCAACATTTCTTTGATAGTATGGAGGGGGCGGATAATTTAATCGTGAGAATATAGAAACACCAGCATCCCAGTTTTTTATTTCTTAACTATTTTTCTTGGTAGGCTTGGGTGGCTGAAGATGTTAATTCTTTTTAGTTTTTTTCATCTTTCTTTTTCTTCCAACATCGTACACGAACAATAACCTATCTCGGAATGTTGGATGGTCCCGAATTCGGTTTTCTCCAGGCATCACGATTTCATTCTCAAATAGTAGTAATTCTTTCTTTTTTTTGATGGCTTTGACTAAGTTATCTAGTTCCTCCTCGTCTAGTAGTAGGTTCATATCAACATCATAATCTCTCCAATCCAATGTCATTTCTTTAGCTTCGTCAGGATGTACTTCCCAAAGGAGTCGCTCTACTTCTTGGAAATACTGTTTTCTCATCTCTCGCAGCTTGTTAGCAGCATTCTCTAGATATGGGTCCAAGTGTTCTCGTGGGATGTCCAGAAAGTAGATTTCTCGCAATTGTTCGATTTCTTGTTCTAGGAACAATCTTGGTGCCAGTTCCCTGGCTTTATCCTCAGAAAATTCATTTTTTGGAAACTTGGACAAAATTTCATACAAGAATTCCAGATCTGGGTCGTCCTCTCGGCTGAGATGGTATAACCATGTTATTTCTTGCTTGAGAATGCTCATGACTTCGTTTCGTTGACCGAGGCGGACAAGCATATTCACAGTGGGCAAGAGTCCTACTTTTTTCACGGCATGATAGTCGGCAAGGTGTTCTGTTGCCCTATTAGCACGATACAAGATGCCAGTACTAAAGTGTGTCACCACGGATATGATGACAAATGCAATGAGAAAGAAAAATACCCTTTGAATACTCGTAACTAAGTGTCCTTGTGCTAGTCCCACTAGAATTCCCGTTCCAATGAGAAAATATAGCCAAGAATAAGCGATTTGTAGGAACAAGCGGGGAATGGTGGATACCACTTTCACGAAGGAATCACCATTTACCACGTGCCCTAATTCATGTGCCACGACAGCTCGGATCTCGTCTTTCTCAAGCACATCTAAGACATTTGAATTAAAGATTAAGTAGTATTGATGAACGCGTGGTAGAGGAATGACATTTACCGTGAAGGCATTAGGAACGGGCTTGCTGTAGATGTACACTCGCTTGATCTTGTATAAATAATCTGCAGCTAGTTCTTCTAACGCTGTGGTCACGTGGTTGATCTTTTCCATTGATTCGAGCTCAAGTTTTTGTAAAATTTCCTCATCAGAATATTTCTGAGGATAAATTTGAACGGCACGAGGGTTTCGGAATACAACACGGATGAGAAGGAAGGATACGGCGACTTGGATTGCAAAAACAAGAATGACAAGAGTTATGGTGAAAGCAGGGTTAATTTCTGATACAACCGTGAAACCTAGAAAACTTTGATCTGGTATCAAGCGCAGAGTAGAAACGATGGTTATTTGGATGATGTCAGCTGTTAGAAATAACATCGTGAAAAAGACACGTGAAAATTTTTTTCGAAACACCTTGAAGGGCAACATCACTCCTCCATGGGAAGAATTCATCTAAGATCAATCTCAAGATCAAGATTAATAAAGTTTTGTCCGTCACGACATTTTCTTGTTAGCTCTTTGATGTCAGTTCTTCCTTGAAAAATGGTCTTGATTTCCTTGAAATGTATTAAAATGGAAATTATCTCCAATGCTTTGACTGTAATAGAGACTCTTCGAAAAAACAAGAGATCCAGCGGTTCAAATCATTGATGTCGTCAATTGAACGGGCTACTTTACCAGTATCTCCGTTTAGACTATAAGGCAGGCGGAGTAAATGCCCAGGATCAATGCTTACAGAACGATCTGGTATCAAGATACAATTTTGGATCATTTTGCAGAAAAGATCACTTGAAAAAACGTGTTTCAGTTCCAATATTGTATCGCCACCTTCGAAGAGACCGACTTTCTTAGAAAAAGACAAGAGGGTGTGACGAGTTTTGAGTTCGATTAACCTTGGATGAAAGCCTAGCATTTCTAACTCTTCTTGAGATGCAAGATGAAAAAATGAGAGAAAGACTTTTTCGTAAAAATGTTTCTTTAAGGACCAATTCAAACTTCTAAAATCACTTCCTTGCAATGATAAATAATTAATGATTGCCATTCGATTTTCTTTATCAAGTGTTCGTGCTTCTTCATCGAAAACCCAGCAGTGAGCTCCTCTTCTCCCTGAAAAGTACCATCTTACCTGTTTAAACCCGAAATCTGTTGTTAGAATGCAGGTGTATAGTTGCGCGGCAATGATGATGAACTTGATACAATCCATACAACATTGAAAACCTTGGCAGCCGCAGATTCTCCACTGTTGTAAGTCGATGTCAAGATCAATCACGAATTCTCTTCCCTTCCATCTTAAGAGATCGAATCTTGTTTTCTTTGAGACCTGAGGACCATCGTACAGTGCACCTACATAAGCGTGGTGCGGTGTCTTTTTGACGAGAAAGTTTAATAATTCTTCTGACTTGCGAAAGAACACGGATCTCACGAAGTAACCATCTGCGAACGCAAAACCAAATTCTCTCTCCTCGAATTTATCTCCAAATAATTGTTCAATTTCATCCAAGGGAAAATCAAGCCGATAATATTGGCGAATAGTTCGTATTTTGGATGATTCCGTTCTGAGAAACACGTTAATCTCCAGGTAGATAAACAGAAGCTGTTAATTAATAATCATTGGAAACTGTTAGAGGAGAATGAAATTGAAAATTCACATTTTTCTTCCTCTAATGGACTCAAAAACACGTTGGAAAAGCTCATTAAAGAACGGGTGTGATGATTCCACTTAGGAGGCCCATGATGAGTGTTCGTGCGGCCTCTTCTTGCTCACGACCTAGCCTAACCCTTAGCAAGTCCCAAAGATCATCCAAAGTAGAAACTAATGGCAAGTCAAATGGTAGTTCTTCTAGAGAGATGCTTAGAAACAGATCTTGAGCAAGCATTCCTTGTCGGAGATAACGTGAAACATTTTTCCAATTAGCGATGAAACGTTGGGATACCACTCTTTTCTCTTCTAATGAATTGATTCTTTGTTCGTGAATTTCAAGAGGATAGAGAAAACTAACTGGAAGGTATCTCTCTAAGACGGAGAGAATTTCTTCAGGTGTTAGTTGAACTTGGAACTTTAAGGTAGATGGAAAAATGAATTCAGGTTTTAAACGTCTTTCAATCCGTTGTTCTAGCAATTGAAGTGCTTCTTTCATGGCATCGATCAACCATTCAAAAAAAAACTTCTTTTTTAACAAGAAGACCAATCGCACGTACTTTCCAGTGGCATAAAGACAAGAAAACCCTTCCATCATTCGGACATGTACCTTTTCTGCTCCAGAGTTCAAGTATTCTAGGGGATTAAAAGAGAATGATTTTCCAAGATCTGATATTTCAAGTGACAACTCTTCGCCAGGTTTGATGACAGAATTAACTAGTGATCCATCACTATTAACCATGAGCATTCCAAAGATGTTGAGAAAATCTAGTGTTCTTTCTAGAGCAATGGGATCATTGTAGAGTTCTTCTTCATTCTCATTTTCTGGGGGGGTCTTGTTAATAGTTCTATTATTAATACTTCCTGACGATCTTGGCGAATGCTCACCTTGATGAAAGAGATTATTTGGAGTCCAATAATCGAGAGCTTGATTTGAAGGGTGCTTGATAGCCTTGTTTTTTAACAATGAAAGTGGAGTTGCGGTCACCGATCGGTCATATCTTTTTTCATTTTTACCAAAGAAATTCTTTTCTTTCTGATTTGATAGGTCCATGAGACTCATTCTTCTCGGAATAGATGTGTTATTTGACTGGTAAATTACTTGTGATGCTGAAAATTGGTCTTTTTTCTTGTTTCCCATTATTATACAAGCACTGTATTTCAGATAAACTAGATAACTAATGATTAGAAGTCCCAAAAAGACAAGAAGAATGAGAGGTAACGCTTCAAAAAGATCTAGGTCAATGAGAGGGGGACTTTCAGTAGTAATGGGGGACGATCCAGTTGTAAAAGACTCAGATTTTTGTAGAATGTTCTCTTGCAGGAAGAACAATGAGAAAATAGCTTTCAGTAACATTGTTCAGGCTCCCATTAAGTGACGCCGTGGAACTTTCTTTTTTCCAAATTAAACAGTATCTCTTAAAGGATATATAATTATCTGAGGAAAGAATGATGAGTCTTTCTGCTAACAAGAAAATAATGGGTCATCCTAAGAAAATAAAAGATCAAGCTTCTTGTAGCGTGAAAAAAAAGGGAAAAGGTGAAAAAAGGATGAGAATTACAATTAAAATTCGATCTCTAGATGCCGTTAGGACTGGTTCCAATTGGGCTGGTACTGACACTAAATTCGATGCAATACCGTAAATCCCCGGCATCCCAGTAGTTCCACCACCACCAGCCTCGATCTACGAAATCCAACATCGAATCGGTCCACCAGTTGAATACTTGGTATTGATCATCAGAATCTGGCCAACTATCGTCCTCCCAAGCTTCAACCCTAATCTTTAATGGATGATTCTTTGGAATTCGGACGTCAGCTAGGGTGATCTTCCAGTAAATATATCCGGCACCAGATCGTTTTACCGTACCATAAAAGTTCTGAACCACGTATCCACTACCTCCGTATCCATCACCTACGAACCACTTGAGGTATTCTTCGCCAGCACCCTTGGGCCAGGGATCATAGTCATCCTCATAATAAATGCCAACTAGGTTGACTTTCACGTAATAAGTCTGTGATGGGTCCCAATCAGATGAGGTCACTTCATAGGTGTCTGAATCTTCATAAAGATCGCTAGGACTCACACCATAAGCGGTTTCCCAGCTCCATGAGTTACCATCTGGATCTAGGTCAATTCCATACAAGTACTTGTAAGCAGCCCAGACCAATTCAGAGCAGTACCATCCAGTCACTCCAGAAACGGGATTTTTGCTATTGATTTGCTTGGTGGTCCATCCCCAGTCATAGGGGTAATTCTCTGGATGTGTGCCATCTCCAGCAAAGGATTTCATCCAAT
>JAJRXH010000569.1 GCA_024276395.1 archaeon | reverse complement strand
TTTTAAATGCCAGCTAGTGTCTTTAAATATTTCAGAGACAAGTGAATGACTCTCTGATATTATTGTACAATACTAATTATGATTCCACTTTTTTCTCTTAACTTTCTAAAAGAAAATATGAGCACTAACAATTAAGAAAAAATGAAAAATCGGTAATGATCTGCAAAAAGAAACTCATTACCAAGAATTTTACAGTAATTTTTGTCAGAAGTATTCTCCTTTTGATCGTATCCACCATTTATACGTTTCCAAGAAAATCAAAGGTATCAAGGACAATGAAAACACGTAAATCCAATCCAATGGATTTAATGGAATGATGTCCGCAATGAGCACACCTTGACTTAAGTCACGGACAATATCTTGTGAAATGGGCACGTACATGAAAAACAAGTGCATTATCTGGATTGAAAACACAAACACGTAAGCTAGCCAAAACCGGTCTTCTTTCACAGTAAAATTTGCCCAAATCGGTTTATCAATTCTCCGAAGACTAAGAACGACTAATGGCTCAAAAATATAGACCACAGTAAGGAGCATCGTTCTTGCCTTGGCGTGTGCCCAGTTATAAGGTCTAAGGAAAGTTTCCTTAAAAATCGGTTGAAAGCCACTTTTGTTAAATTGATCTGGAGCTAAGAAGGCGAACATTGGTCCCTTGGTAAATGGATTGAAGGTCGTATAATAAATCGTGTAAAGAACGATAGCAAGAGGGATGGCTGTTACAATGAGAGCCCCGAGCAGCTTCCAATTAAAAATACCAGCCGTATCAATGGGCTTTCGTCTCATGATGTCCGCACTAACACGATCGAAAATCAATGCCAGAGGTGGAATGGCATGTACAATGCCAAATATATAAGCTCGTTGCCAATTATCAAGTAAAACAAGATTCAATGGACTCAGAATGAATGAGGATCCCATGTATAACATTGCTTCAGCGAGATTTACACAAATATAGAAGAATATCATCAATCGAATTTTTTGAAAAAGTGACCGTCCTTCTCTAATTCCAGTCACGATGCTGACAAAAGAATCATCCGTGATGATGATATCACCAGCTTCTTTTGCCACATCAGTGCCCGTGATGCCCATAACAATCCCCGCATCTGCCATTGAAAGGGCAAGTGCATCATTAACCCCATCACCAGTCATTCCCACCACGCGGTTCTTCTTTTGATAACGCTCCACGATTATCTGTTTATCTTTAGGTGCAACCCGTGCAAAAACTCGAGTTCGTTCGAATTCATCATCATCAAGCGTGGCCGCCTCTTTCCCATAATGCACTGAATGACCTTGCGACTCATCTAGCATGCCCACCTGTTTTGCAATCGCTTTTGCAGTGAGAGGCGAGTCACCAGTAATCATGATAGGTGTCACTCCAGCACTCAAGCATTCCCTTACGGCTTCGCGAACCCCTTCACGTGGTGGATCCAGGAGACAAACAAACCCAAGATAAATGAGATCATTTTCCACCTGCTCTCGTTCATCATCTGACCTATCTGGTAATTGATCAACGGGTTTGTATGCAAAGGAGAGCACTCTAAAGCCTAAAGCTGCAAATCCATTGACTCTTTCCATTATTTCTTTTCGCCGTTCCTCTGTCAACTCCATAACTTTCCGAGGGTGACCAGTACGAGTACACCTTGGCAATAAAACCTCGGTTGCGCCTTTCGTGAAAACGATGTATCCATCTGGTCCCTTAAAAAGCATGGACATACGTTTTAACGATGAATCAAAAGGATATTCACGGATTTTCTTGTATTGATTTCGAAGCTTTCTTTCATCTAGCCCAGATTTCTTGAACAAGGCTAACAAGGCAGCATCTGTGGCACTACCAGTCGCTTTCCAAGAGGTCGTTCCGGGTTCAACGAGTTCTTCGACTATAAGTTCTGCAGTATTATTCAAAAATCCATTAATGAGAATTAATTCCAAGGCTGAATTTGGTGCTACTCGTATCATTTCCGAAGGTGCATACTCTTCTTGTACATCCACACTAATATTGTCTGGAACGGGGAAAATGACACCAGATGGGCCGTATCCCAATCCAGTAACCGCATACAAGTACTTACCATCCCAGATTCGTTTTACTGTCATTTGACTTCTCGTGATGGTTCCAGTCTTGTCTGAACAGAGAACTGAAATACGTCCAAGACTCTCAACGGCGGAAAGGTTGCGAATGATGACACGATGAGTGGCCATCGCCAATACCCCAGTCACCAGAACAATGGTTGTCAACAGAGGAATGTTAATCGGCATCACGGCCATGGATGTGATGATGCTCACGCTCAACTTTTGGGCTAACAACCCTACATCATCCAACTTTTCCTGAACTTTCAGGGTATTAATTTGATAGACAACAGAGGTAATGAGGAAGGCAAACATGAGCAAAGTTAGATACTTGCCTAATTGATTCACTTTCCGACGTAAAGGAATATCTCCGGTATTTAGCTCAGCCAGCTCCCTAGAAATTCTACCTATTTCTGTGTGAGGTCCCGTTCTCACGACTACAGCACGAGCTGATCCAAATTGAACATATGTCCCACTAAACACCATATTAATGCGTTCAGCAATGGGAGTTTCTACATCAAGAACAATATCACCAGATTCAGCCTTGGTAATGGGAACGCTTTCACCGGTAAGAGAAGCTTCATTCACCATAAAGTTACTCGATTCAATGATCCGTGCATCAGCTGGTATTCGATCACCTTGCCTAAGCTCAATTATGTCCCCTGGAACCAGTTCAGAAGCGTCAATCTCGTCAACCACGCCATCTCGGATCACCGTGCAAGACGGAGCTGTCAATCGATGAAGTGCTTCGATCTTCTTTTGAGCACGATATTGTTGCACGATTGCTATTGCGAAATTAAGACCCACAAAGATCATCCACTGCAATGCTTGTGTCAATACGGTTTGATCCCAAAAAGCAAGGATCATTAGAACGATGGTCATAATGATGTACATGGTAATGAGCCATTCCAATAAGGGAGCGATGTACACGCGAAACCAGTTTCGTTTTACTTTTGGAATGGCATTTGGACCATAAATTGCCAGTCTTCTTTGCACT
>JAJRXH010000568.1 GCA_024276395.1 archaeon | reverse complement strand
TCTTCGAGACTTGTCAATAATCGTTCAAGTTTTTCTGGATCATCCAGAATTCGTGCCAGACGCTTTCTTTGTGATGCGGATAACTTTTCGAGCGTGAATAGCATGATCTTTCGCTGCTCGGCATCCAACCCCTCAAGCGCCGCCAACACGATCTTTCGCTGCTCGGCATCCAACCCCTCCATCACGCGACTGATGATGACGCGCTCTTCCGGTGGCACGTCCCAGGCCTGAAGAATCTTTTTCACCATCGTACTCGTGCTCATCCGCAATTCCTCCTCAATGATCGCATCGATTGCGCGTTTTATAAAGGTCGCCTCTGTCCCTTCTGGAAGAATGACCCGTCCCCAGCCAAGCAAGAACGCGAGTTCATCATCATCCTCCGCGTTTCGAAACACCTGCACGGCCATCCGCAAGTGATCAAGCCATTCGTCAAGGGATTGTTCTCGTTTCAACCAAGCTAGGTGACCCTACACGAAAGGTGACCCTACCTCCAAGTAATCATCCAGAGAAAGGTTAAGCGGTAATCCATCTTGTAAGGATAACAAGGAAACGTGAAACCTTCGTGCTAAGGACCGATACTCTTCTCGTGGTGCAATCATTCCTAAAAGCACGCCATGAACACGTTCTGGCGGTTCATCACACTTGCGGTGAAGGGGCAATCGTGCGGCGACCTGTTCCATTCCCCAGCTGCGGTAGGTATTCATCTTGTAGATGTCATCAGGCGTGATTTCAATCGTGAGGTCGAGAAACACGTAACGTGGATCATCTTGCCAGTCAATGGACTGAAAGACTTTATCTGGAACCTTTCTTGGAAAAATCTCGCTAGAAACTTCGTGCATCCGTGATACAGGCATTAACTGAACAAGGACCTTCAAGACTCCGTCTCGGTGCTTGTTCAGAAGGCGATGAAACATCCCTTCTCGTGATGGTCTATTCTCCCTTGTCTTGGAATCTCTATCTATCATCTCATCACCCTTCTCGGACACGTTCTCTCTTCCAGAAACCTAACCTAACAGTTGTCACTCTTCCGTTTCCATTCAAATCTTTTACCGTGAAAAATCGTCATCTCCCCCATTTGAATTCTTGAAAAGATAATCAAGTATGTCTCAAAGTTCATCCCTCCTAAGAATGGTCAGCTAAGCTCTCAAGTGACCATTCTGACAAGTAAAAACAAATTACTGCTTGTAGTGAGAAATCTTGACTAGCTATCTAATGAACTTTAATGAATGTTGAAGTGAAAGTCATTCACCGGCCCTTGAAATATCCAAAGACGTGAATCTTGTCGTGTGACTCTTCATGACGACCACAAAATGACTGAACAATCTGAGGAGAGGCTGCTGACCAACTAATTCCTTTACATGAGTAGAATTACCTTGGTGGACTGTAAATCTTCACGAAGAGTCAACGCTGGGATGTCACGTGTCTGGCCCAGAATCAACGAACGCTCTCATGTACGAGCTATAATGCCTATTACTAGACGTTTTCCACCTTACTTAAGACCGTTTAAACAACCAGGAAAAACACGCAAAAATGGCTAACTTGAGAACCCTCACCGGCAATGATGACGGTCCAGCATCTTTCATGTTCTTTGTTCCTTTTCTTACCACGTGACGCACTAATGGTTGTCATTATCCCAATCACTAGTCGTTCTTTTCAGAATAAAAAGTATCAACAAAGTACTTGAAAAAAAGAGCTCCTACCAATTCTTTTCCCGTTTTGCTCATCCCCTTCATGTTACTTGAACATTCGATTCGCATCGTAGTGGACTCATGCCAACCAGCGTGAAAAAAGAAGATGAAAATGCATCATGGATGGACAAGGAATCTCCGCTTGCTCAAGAAATTTTAACGATTCTCCGGTCAAGACCGGTTTTTATCGGTTTTGAATCCAAGAAACACTGAGGATCTCTTTTCAGTAACTCATTGGCAAGACCCCAGGCCACACCACGGCAACCACCACCACACGTGTTAATGTGAAGACAAGCACGGCACTCTTCAAGATCTTCTCGGTTTCTAAGAGACCTCATGAGAGGAGAAAAAAGCCAAACATCCACCAAGCGATCTTGATTCATGTTTCCCACGGGAATGGGGAGTCGTCGGCAAGGAAGGACAGTGCCGTCGACCAGCACGTCAAGAAGAAAGTTTCCCACCGAGCATCCCGAATACACGTGATCTCGATCCTTTCGGATGGCCCATAAGGGATCCTTACAAGACAACTCAAAATCCACGTGACCTTCTATCTCAGAAAGAATGGTAAATAGGCTTTCCACCTCACTAGCCTCTAAAGCCTGGTCCCTAAATCCCTCATCCAACCCAAAAGGAATGAAACGTCCCACGGCCAATCTCGTGATGTCCATGTCCTCGAGAAAATTGACCAGTCGCGGAAGATCATTGAGGTTTTGCTACCACTGCAGGCACCGTTCCCATCAGAACCGAGTAAAACGTGGCAAGAATCCATCCATGGGCACTCACTACTCGCGCTGCTTGCTCATTCCGTAACTCGTGCAGTAAGCCGTAAAACGTGAGCTGCAGATAAAAAAAGCATGCAAAATAATTGCCAAACAAGGGCGTGAATCTGCCCCATTAAAGGAAAAGACGATGCTAACTACTGAAACCTCAACTCAGGTGTCCTCGTGACGCGTTCGTGTGGGACGATAGGTGGCTCACATCGAACTCGTGGGACTCTCGCTGCTCGACGGCGGAAAAGGCT
>JAJRXH010000567.1 GCA_024276395.1 archaeon | reverse complement strand
ATTCACGATTAACACTTTCAGAACCTCAATTTAAATACTCACGCAATTGAACCCCAAAATCACTCCGAGGATTCTAATGTTTTTTTAAGAGAAAAGAAACCTTTAACCAATTCACAGTTAATTATCACTGAGTACCTGAATGCATCTCGATCTCATCTCATTTACTATAAATTACAAACAGTTCTTTCTGTTGCGGCAATGATCAAATATGTAACCACTCTAACGAATTGAAGGAATGATAACTCTTATATAGCTGAGAGAATTGCTTACTCATAGAGAGGTATGAAAAATGAGTAACAGCACCACTCCAAATATTGGATTATCACCAGAACAAATTCAAAAGTTGGTAGAAATCCTCAAAAAGACCTTAGCTGACGAGGTCGTCCTGACGACGAAATTGCGAAAGTATCACTGGAATGTTACTGGAGCCAATTTTGCAGAACTGCATGAATTGTTTGAAAAACAATATGAAGAAACCTTTGAAATGGCTGATGATGTTGCTGAGTACATCAGAATTTATGGTGAAATGGCACCTGGCACCTTGACTGAATTTTTAAAGGAGACGCGTCTACAAGAAAATCCAGGAAAAAATGGTACCGCCGATGAAATGCTCCAAGATCTTCTAGAAGCACACGAAACAATCATCCGTTACTTGAGAGAAGACATCCGAGTGGCTGGGAATGAAATTGGCGATCCAGCCATAGAAGATTTCTTGGTAGGAATCCTCCACAAGCATCAGAAGATGGCTTGGATGATTAGATCAAGCATATCTTCGAACAAGTAAGTAGAAAGATTCACCTATTTTTTCAAGAATAAATTCCCTTCATCTTTTTTTTGTTCACTACATTGATTGTTGATGATTTAATGAAAAACGAGGTGTCTTTTGTTTTAATCTGGCTTTGCTCGAGAAAGAAGATCTACTAGATCAATTATTTCTGTTTCGTCTTCACGCCTCCTTACTCGTCTAAAAGAAATGTAACAAATAGGACAACTTGTAATGACTGCCGAAGCCCCTGTTTGCTTCAAGTGCTCATATCGATCTCGGGTAACTGCCTCGGACAATTCAAGGAAAATCAATTCAACGGGTCCCCCACAGCAACGAGCACGTCGTCCATGATTGAATGCTTCGATGAGTTTCAAGTCTTTAATGGCCGATATTAATTTCCTGGGAGGTTCAATAACAGGATTTGAAAGACGTTTCGCATAGATACAAGGATCATGATAAGTGACGGTCAATTTTCTTGATAGCCCAAGCTCCATAAGATCATCGAGATGCTCAACCAAAATGTCGTGAATGAGAGTTACTTTAAAATCAAATTCTGGAACGCGCTTTGGATAAAATTCTGTAAACATTTCATACGTGTGAGGATCAATTAGAATCATTTCTTCCACGCGTCTTTTCTTGAAGAAATCCCTCAGAAAAAAACCATACTTGATAGCATCAACTTTAAAACCTAGTTCCAACAATAATGACCCATTATATGGCTCTTCTGTTAAGCAATGCACATCATTGTGCCCTAATTGATGAAGTAAAGAAAGATATTTTTTGGGGATCTCCTTCAAAGGTGATCGAAACGACAAGAACGGTAATATTTTCCGTCCAATTGGAATCATTCTCCGCAATAACCTAATCCTTCGTTCTTTCGTGGGATCATTCATCATCATGGGAAGAACAAATCTCAACCTGTCAATCAAGGCCATTGTAACGTGTAATCCTCCAGAATATAATATTTTCCTGACTTTTTTACTTTCCATAGGATCTGATGCTTCATTCTTCCCATTTCTGCACCAGCTGGCGAGAGCAGTCATTGAAAGACCAAGGGGTGAATGATACTCCATGATCATGTTCCGAACGAAATCTAGGATTTCTGGATGATTCTTCATAAAAATCCCTCATTCAATTAATTTTGACAAAATATCGTTCATTAATTCAGAAAAATGTCGAAGAATGTCAGTTTTCACCTTCTTCGTCATTAATTTCCTTGCAAGCATCTCTTCCAGAATTCTCACCAACTCATAAAACTGATTCATCGAAGAAGCAAGTTCGAGACGAAAGGTCAGACCACACAAGAGTCTCAAGAGAAGATGATAAGCTAGCATTCTTCTAGGAGTAGCGTGCTCCAAAAACCAAGCTACGGAAATGAGATCCACCAAAGGTATACCATACTTCATTGTTAGGAATCGCAACCAAGGGAAGATCCAAGAAAGGGTTCCTTCGACTAAACTTGAGAATCTTACTAGATCCCATGGAATAGTTTCTGACTGAAAGCAAGCTTTCAAGTAATTGATGGGATTAATGAGCAAGACATGCAACTCCAATGGACCATGTGCACCATAAACAATGATCTTTTCGATATCCCCTGTCCTAGAGGGATTACTAATCACGTGAACATGGCCATCTCCTCGACCAGAATGAACACATAAGAGTTTGCCGATCATCGAAAGAGAGTCAAGATAAGAAGAAACCACTTTACCAACTGGCACGATTACCACGTGTTTAGTTGGCGCTATTGATAAAATTCCACGGATTCTATCCTTGTCTAATAATAGGATACTTCCAGTCTCACTGATAATCATATCGGCACTCGTGACACCAACGGAAGTTGTTCGTGAGAACTCCTTGAGGTTAGATAAGGATAACGAACTGGAACACCACGATGAAATCACGTGAACTGTAGAAGTCCGTGACTTAAACTTCTCCAATAACGGATTTTCCCATGGATACCCCAGACATTCAACTAAAAACTTTTCACTGCCACTTAAATCACTCAAAATATTTACTTCAATGACTTCCATCAAGGAAGATAGATCCTTTATTTCGTGATATTGAACGTGATTTTCCTTGAAATTTTGCTTTAGTTGAATGAGCTCATTCTGAATGTTTTTCCTAACTTTATCATCAATTTCTCTGAAAATCTCCTCAATCCGACTCTTCAACAGAGGATCTTTCATGCCATAAAACAATTCCACGTGTTGCTTCTTGAGATTCTTAATATGTTTATCAAGTTCTCTAATTATTAACTGGACATCTGATTCTTGAACCTGATCACCCAAGTTTATCGCCTTCATCTACATTCTTATCCATGACCGGGATCGATCGGGAT
>JAJRXH010000566.1 GCA_024276395.1 archaeon | reverse complement strand
TTACCCCTGGTCACGGGTGTTTTCTCTCTTTTTTCTCTTCAGTTTTTCTGATCAGCCCGATGTTTCTGTCACGCGCGGGTTCAAGGTCGTGTCATCACGTTAATCGCCTCGTGAGGACTCTCCCCGTGATGCGAGGATAAAACACGAGGTCTCGTGGGATTACCCCTGGTCACGGGTGTTTTCTTTTTTCTTAATGTTTTCATAACTTTTGTTTTCTTTTGGAATCGATATTTTCTTCCTCATATTTCTCTTACATTAATGGATGCCATTCTGATCTTTAGGGACGAACGCGAATTCTCAGTAATGTCATATTATTGGTTCATACTTGATGACGCGGGTAAAGAAGCCATCAATGACAAGTAACAAACTTTATCGGCACCAACATTGTCATGTTGCAGCTCAGAACAAAGGGTCGATTAAGCCACTCTTTAGTTGATAACAACTACTGATGCTCTCGTGATTTTGTAAGGATTGCTTCTATTTTTGGGATATGAGAAGCTGTTTTAGTTCCCATGGCTTAAACGACAAGATTTTTGGAAGATCGTGTTCATCCTCAAGTTCAAGAGCGCTTTCCAAAAGATCATACAATTCGATGATTGAGAAACGATCTTTCATTCTCATCAGATTCACATTCAAGGGAGAGTCAGAATGATTTAACACTCTCAATAAATATCTTCCATCATTATAGGGTTCAGCGGCACAAATGACTAGATCAGTTGAACTTAAAATTTTCAATAGATGTAAAAACTTAGCGAAGGATTGAGTAGATTTATGGGAGAAAGAGCTTCCGACTAAAGGCACGTGGATTGGAGGTGACAGTAGATTCTTGGTGATGGCGAGCACTTGCTTCCACTTGACTCGTGCATTGGTGAATTGTAGGGAAAAGCGAAATTTATGCTTTCCCAAGCACTGTGCTCCTGGTGTTTCAATGAATGGACCAGCATATCCCTTTCTCGTGATTAGATCATCTCTTGAAAGCCATCCCACTGATCGAAGTAGGGTAAGTTTTAGTTCGGTCACTCCATTCATAGGTCGTGGAACTAGTTCTATTTCAGAAAGGCCATCATTCATCAACGTGATGGCCATGTTTAGGGGAGTGTAAATTATCGTGCTAAATTCTCCTTGTGGAACGGTAGGTGATTCTTGTTCAGTGGCATTTTTTGATGATGGTCTTGTTTCTCTCAGAAACATTCGTAGCATCACGTGATAAGCATTCGATACATGTAATGTTCATTCGAGAAAGGGAAATCTAAATGCTACTCTGAGACGGTGATCTTCAACCTTATTATCGAATTGAACGTGAAAATCGATTCGGGGAAATGAATGATACAAGGTGACATCAATATAGCATAGACACGTGATGAATTCCTTCTTCCGAGTCTTTCGATCTTCATTTAGACTTTTGGTAAGATTTAGTTGGAATTCTAGCAGAATTTTCTCGTGAAAAATGCTTTTCTCAATGGTTTTCCAGAAATGGATTTGTTCAAAAATGAGAGGTGGTTCGGATATAGGAGAAAAATTATATTCATCGCCAGCATCGCCTTCATCTCCCTCATT
>JAJRXH010000565.1 GCA_024276395.1 archaeon | reverse complement strand
TGCTGATGCTTGAAAGCCACGCATCACCGACGTGATGACGTGATCGACAAAACAGAAGAGAAAAAAGAAGAAAAAGAGAGAAAGGAATTGATGAAGATGAACAAAAGAACAAGATTTCTTTCATTTTTTCTAGTTCTTCATTCTTTATTTCTTGTAGTGCTCCTTCCTTCCTTCATCAACCAATTTTTTGTAATCAAGCTTGTCAGCCCAGTCCTCTCTCCCCCTCATAGTAGAAATGAGGTGTTCTTTTCTTCTTTCACCACGATTCCTAGAGGGTTGCAGTCTCCCTCGAACTTGCCCATGACACCACGACAGAGTCCCATTAATGGACGATCTAGTGATATCATCGATCCGGAAGAGAAGAATGTTACCGAATTACTGTTAGAATGCTGCCAAAAGGATCCATCCTTAGCTATTTCCGTGTCTCCCAATGGCACGAGAGCAAAAAAGATTTTTTCGTGGGGTGATGATCTTAATGGTAGTGAATGGGGACTTGGAATGGCAATCGATGACCAGGGTAACATGTACATAGCTGGAACAAGTGACACGCTAGGAAACGGCAGCTGGTATAGGGATGCTACGGGAATTTTGATCAAGCTAAATGCATCTGGAAATGTGGAATGGAACATCACGTGGGGAAGCGATCCCGTAAGCGAAGGGCTTAATGGGGTTGCTGTAGACAACAAGAACGGCATTCTTTATGTTTCTGGTCGGTACGGTGTAGGTCACGGAGGGCCAGTTGGTGTCGAGCCATCAAATGCTGTACTTCTCAAGGTCAACGCCAGTAATGGTGATGTGCTCTGGGAATGGCGATGGGAAGATTCTTATTCGATGTCATGGGATGTTGTAGTCGATGACAAAGGTAATGCATATGTTCTTGTTAATGCCGTGTGGGACGAGGGCGACGTTAATGGTGATGTGTCAATTGACTTTCGTGATGCTATTGTTGGGCTGGTATTGTTCAAATTTCGGCCAGATGGAACAATGGTGTGGAACTCGACGTATGGTGTCCCCAGAGGAGAAAATCTCGCGTGGATAGTGGCTATTGATAAAATGACTTTTGATCCAGTCAGAAAAGAGATTTATGCGGCAGCAGAACTGGGTACAGTGACGGGTACAGATCCTGGTGATATTCTTCTAATAAAGTGGAATTCATCTGGTAGTATTTTATGGGCCACCCAATGGCATCCAGAAACAGAATACTGGGGTGATCTCGTAAACTCGATAGCTCTGGACAGCGTAAGAGGCCTACTCTATACATTAGATGACGTGATGTACTTTCCCCCAAATGGAAATATTTCAAGTTATGTGGTTTTACGGGCGTGGAACGCATCGACGGGAGAACTTGAGTGGGAATTCAATTACACCTATGAAGACTTGCACACAATGGCTTTGGTGGGTGTGAAGACAGCAGTGAATCAGCAGACCGGATCCTTATATGCCATCATCTTCGACAATCGCCCTGGACGAGGAGGTACCAATGCTTTCCGGATTAATCCACGAACTGGAATCATTGAATGGTGGGAGTATCTCAAGCTACCGTCATCACTGATCGACCCCAAGTATGACCGCAGCTTCAGTACCACTTCCTTAGAGGAAGACCTCATCGTGGATGAGGATACCGAAACTATTTATTCTTTAGGAATCATTACTAGTTGGACACCATCCACTCAGCCTATATATACAGTACATGATATTCGCATCGTGAAATGGGAAGTTCAGCCCCCTTCAGAGCCTCGGAACCTTACTGCTTTTTTCACCTCTGCTAACCGTCGGAGCACCGACGTTTTTTCATCATCAGATCTCATCATACCGTCAAGTGATCAACAGGCACCAGGTGTTGGGGGAGTTTATCTTCGATGGCAACCTCCTTCAGACGATGGTGATGGTGACGTCTGTGGCTATGTCATTTATCGACAAGCAGTAACACGGTATGGGCAGCAACATCTTCTACTACAAAAGCAAGCGGTGAATTTTGATAATGAAAATGTAAAGGTGGTTGCTGCTATTAAAAGGGGAAATCATACATCATTCGTGGATGTTACGGTCCTTCCCGGCGTCACCTACCGTTACTGGATCGCTGCCGTGAATATGAAAGGTGTTGGGAATCGTTCAGTGGGAGTGACCATCACGATTCCAGATGTAGTCCCTTCCAGAACATCGGCCACCAAGATCACGATTTTTGGCGGAGGTGTCGTGGAAGTAATGGCGACGTTATTGGGAGTTGTCGTGGCGATGAAGACTTCACCCTCGCGGAGAGGAAGACTTCGACTGTCTTCAAGCTTGCAGATTCTGGCATCGAACAAAACTGTTAGTTTTCATTCAAGACAATGGTTTTCTCATTCAACAAGCAAGAAGAATTGAGGATTTATCAACAAGATTCAGTGATCAACGTTTCTTGACCGAATGATTGGTCGTGAGAGTAATCACCCTCCTTATCTTTTTGTTTTACGATTTATTTGTTCGTCAATGAATCCGTGTTG